>JAAZKX010000012.1 GCA_012799605.1 Bacillota bacterium
GATTTGATCAAGACGGACCGGGCTGCAATGGAATGTATCGATCCCCATCGCCGTGGCCAAGACCGTGATAACTATATTTGGATTCGAGATGCAGAGAAAAACAAGCTTGTGGTGGGGACCCAGGCTCGAATTTTATATCAAGATGCGGAAGGCCGGGTAAAGATTGCTTTAAAGTTCAACGATTTAGTCCGGCAAGGTGAAATTGGCCCAGTAATGTTGGGCCGCGATCATCATGATACCAGCGGGGTGGATTCTCCTTTCCGGGAAACTGCTAACATAAAAGATGGCAGCAATGTTATGGCTGATATGGCCACCCATTGCTTTGCTGGCAATGCTGCTCGAGGAATGAGCCTGGTGGCGCTTCACAATGGCGGCGGCGTTGGCATTGGGAAAGCCATCAACGGTGGCTTCGGCTTGGTACTGGACGGCAGCCAACGAGTGGATGATATCATCAAATCAGCTCTTCTTTGGGATGTTATCGGGGGCGTGGCCAGGAGATCTTGGGCCCGGAATCCTCATTCCATCGAAACTGGGGCCGAATTTAATCGCCAGTATGCTGGCCGGGGGCATATCACCCTCCCCTATGTAGCCGATGATGATTTGGTGACGCAGTTGGTGGATAAGGAACTTTCGTAATTGTTACCAGTAGAAATGGGGTGGAGCGGTGCAACGGTGCAAACACGATCTTTTGATTACAAATATAGGGCAGCTGATGACTCCTGAAGGCGAAAAAGCCCGTAAGGGCCCGGAACAGGGCCAAATTCAAATTCGCGAGGATGCCTATGTGAAGGTAAAAGATGGCCTTATTGACGAAGTCGGAACCATGGCTCAATTGCAGGCTGAACAGTTAGCCGGGGAAAAGGTAATAGATGCCAGAGGCTCTTTAGTTACCCCCGGGCTAGTGGATCCCCATACCCACCTTATCTTTGCCGGCTGGAGGCAAAAAGAACTGGCCCTCAAGTTAAAAGGGGTAGGTTATCTTGAGATTTTAGAACAGGGTGGCGGCATTTTAAATACGGTGAGAAATACCAAAGCTGCCAGTGCGGAGCAGTTAAAGGAGCTAGCGGAAAGAATATTGGACCGCATGTTAACCCGCGGGGTAACCACCTGCGAGGCCAAAAGCGGTTACGGTTTAGATTTAGAGAATGAACTGAAGTCCCTTCGGGTAATCAAAAAACTGAACGAAGATCACCTGGTAGATGTGGTGCCCACTTTTATGGGGGCTCACGCTGTCCCTCAGGAATACCAGGGCCGGTCAGCGGACTTTGTTCGTTTAGTCAAAGAAGAGATGATACCAGAGGTAGCACGGTTAAGGTTAGCAGAATTTAATGATGTCTTTTGCGAGCAGGGAGTTTTTGACCTGGCAGAATCAAAAGAGATATTGGAATGTGGGAAGGAATATGGGCTAATTCCAAAAGCCCATGCTGAAGAAATAACCGCCTTAGGTGGCGCCAGCATGGCAGCTGAAGTAGGAGCCATTTCGGCTGAACATCTTATACATGTCACCGATCAAGGGATAAAAGACATGAGCGAAAGCAGCACTATCGCCGTATTGTTACCAGCTACCTCTTTAAACTTGGGGGCGCAATTTGCCCCGGCTCGGGATATGATTGCCGCCGGTGTCCCCATCGCTTTATCTACGGACTTTAATCCGGGCTCATGTCCCACAGACTCCCTACAGTTGGTAATGAATTTGGCCTGTATGAAGTATAAAATGACACCGGAAGAAGTCTTAACAGCGGTGACCCTAAATGCAGCAGCAGCTATTAAGCGAGCGGATTCTATCGGCACTATCGAGCCAGGGAAACAGGCCGACCTCGTTATTTGGGATGCGCCAGATTTGGAATTTATCATGTATCGGTTCGGTACTAATCTTGTTAACACAGTAGTGAAAAAGGGGCAGGCATACGCCGTCCCCCAAACCTTGGAGCCTATTTTCAATTAAGGAGGACGCTATGGCACGGTTAGTAGAATGTGTACCTAATTTTAGTGAGGGACGGAGACCAGAGGTCATTGAAGCTATATTAGATGAGATCCGGAGCACAGACGGCGTGCGCTTGCTGGACCATATGTCTGATGCCAGTCACAATCGTACCGTGGTCACCTTTGTTGGCGAGCCGGAGGCAGCAAAAGAAGCGGCTTTTCGGGCTTGTGCTAAAGCAACAGAGCTTATAAATATGGAAGAACATAGCGGAGAACATCCCCGTATCGGGGCTACAGACGTGGTCCCCTTTATCCCCATCTCAGAAGTCTCCATGGACGAATGCATAAAGTTGGCCCAATCTTTAGGGCAAGAAGTAGCCGAAAAACTTCAGGTACCGGTGTTTCTCTATGAAGAGGCATCGACCCGACCTGATTTAAAAACACTGCCTCAAATCCGCCGCGGTGACTACGAAGGTTTAAAAGAGGCCATCAAAACCCCGCAGCGAAAGCCTGATTTCGGCCCAGCAAAAACCCATCCCACCGCCGGTGCCGTAGCAATAGGGGCGAGAGAATTTCTCATTGCTTATAACGTAAACCTCGATACGGCCGATGTAAATATCGCTAAGGCCATTGCCAAAGCCATCCGCGAATCCAGCGGCGGCTACCGGAACGTAAAAGCCCTGGGCATAATGATCGAAGAGCGTAATCAAGCTCAGGTTACCATCAATATGTGTAATTATCGTACCACACCGCTTCACCGGGTATTTGAAACAATAAAGAACGAAGCAGCCCGCTACGGTGTCAACGTAGTCGGAAGCGAAATCATCGGCTTGGCGCCCCTGCAGGCTTTGCTCGATGCCGCTGATTTCTA
>JAAZKX010000013.1 GCA_012799605.1 Bacillota bacterium
AAGGGAAAAGTACGCTGGTGCCAGGTGTTAGCTATTGTTCTTGGTTTTTTATTAATTAACAGTGGAGCCCTGCAACTTGCAGCTGTACCTGCTTATGCCGCGGGCGTAGACGTACTTTACGAAGGGCCGGTTGATCTTGTAGCCGGGGCTACGTTTAATGTAAATGTGCTGGGTACCGATTACACCATTGAAGCGACCACACCTTTGGGGGCTTTGCAAGTAGCCGCTGAAGCTGCAGGCTTCGATTACCAGCTGACAGACAAAAACTTTGGCGCATCCGGTGCGCTTCTGCTAGACGATGTGGGTAAATATGCCCGTAAAGCTCCGGGATATTGGTACGCTTATGTCAATGGAGTTTATAAAGATGGCTTTAATAATGCCCCGGATGCCCTTAATCTGATGACCGTGGCCGCCGGTGATAAAATAGAATTCTACTATGCTGCCGGTGTGGCCGATGAAACAAATTTTGAGGCAGTAAAGGCCATAGCTACTGCCGCCGTGAAAACAGTCGTCGGAACCGAGGCGGTCGAAGCCGATCAGAAGCCAGCTCCAGACGTTGGGACGGCAAAAGACAGCGCCGACTGGGTATTAGAGCTCGTAGGTGCAAAAAAACTAACCGTATCTAAGCAAGAGTTTGAAGATGGACTAGCCTGCCGGCCTAGTCACCGTGTGACCTGGACCGATGAGGAGGGCAATGAGTGGGGCGGAATGCCGCTCTGGCTGTTGGTAGCCATGGTCGATGACGACCCTGATACCGGCCCTGATCACTATAACTTCAATGACCAACTAGCAGCCCAAGGTTATGCTGTGGATGTAATCGGCGGTGACGGTTGGAAAGCGACCTTAGATAGTGCTGATATTGCCCGCAATGACGGTTATATCATTGCGAACACCTTAAACGGTGAGCCGCTTCCGCAGGAGACGGCAGCTGGTAAAGGTTGCTGGCCCTTACATCTTAAAGGATCCGAAGTATTCGGCGGTCGGCAAGTGGGCAATATCGTGCGGATTGAGCTTACCGGCCTTGCCAAAGCAGAAGCTCTTGAAGGCTGGACTTTGGAGCTGGAGGGCAAAGTCGGGGAGACCATTACCCAAGCCTATTTTGAAAAAGGCCTGGTCTGTACCGGCGCCGATCATTACCGCGAGTGGACCGACCATGAAGGCCGGATCTGGTCCGGGATTCCCCTCTGGGTGTTAGTGGGGGCGATCGATGATATCGAATCCCGCGGCGGGCATTGGGGATTTAACGATCAGCTGGCACAAGATGGCTATTCGGTACGGGTAGTAGCCGGGGATGGCTTTGCCAAAACCTTTGCCAGCCAAGATGTGGCCAGAAACGATGATTACATTATTGCCAGCAAGTGTGATGGGAAAGAGTTGACCGGTTCGGCTGGGCCATTGCGCTTAGTAGGCGCCGGAGTAGCAAAAGACGATGGTTCCTTAGGCGGATCGGCGGTGGGCAATATTGTCCGGATAGAAATTCCCGAATTTATTACCCCGCCGGCAGAGCCCGGTAGCTGGAACCTGACCCTCAAAGGCGTAATCAGGTATATTATGTCCCAGGCCGAATTTGAAGCGGGACTTGCCTGCCATCAGAAAGAATGGACCGATGCCGACGGTAACGTTTGGCTAGGGATGCCGCTATGGTATTTGGCTGGCTGGGTAGATGATCATACACCCCATGATTTTGACGCCAATCTGGCCACGGCCGGATACACCATTTTAGTCAAGGCAAAAGACGGCTATACCAAAGATTTTGCCAGCGAAGACGTAGCCTGGAGCAGTGATTATCTGATCGCCAACCGAGTAAACGGTAAGCCGCTTACCGATTCCTGGCCGTTACGGCTAGTAGGGGACGGAGTAGCCAAGGACGGGGCCCTCGGTGGGCATAGCGTAGGCAGCGTAGTTGAGATTGAACTGACTGAGTTTCAAGCAGCTACACCTGCGCCTGAGGTTCGCATTGTAAAATATGCTGAAGATAATGTTACAGTTATAGCCGAAAAAACCGTCGATTATCTCTGGATGGAAGAAAACTTGGAGACAATTGGCGACGGAAAAACTGTTTACAGATATGAAGGTATTACCAACAATCCTGATGATATCTGGGGCGATACCGAAACTTATCCCGGCGGCTATAAAATCGAAAATGCAGTAAAAGGTACCCGGGTTCGTGATCTGGTTGAACTTGTCGGTGGTATGGGTGCCGGGACGGAGATCGTCCTTGTGGCCAAGGATGGTTGGGAGACCAGACTGCCTTATTCCTCCATCTATACTGATCCGGCTGTGCAAGAACGCCAGGGAGATGCAATTTTGGCCTGGTATGCTGATGGCCAATATGTACCCGAGTATAAAGATGGAATCCGCCTGTTCTTTACTCCGGGCGGCGACCATGTATATAGCCAAAGGGATATGCGCGATACCTTGCCGGAGGGTTATTGGCACTACTATGGTGCTACTGGCATTTTATATCCTTCCTGCGCTGGGTTGAGCGTTAAAAACGTGGTTGAAATCCAGGTATTTTCTGTTCCTCAAGAAGACTGGACCTTAGTGCTCGATGGCGAAGCTATCGGCGGTTTGACCTACGATGTCAGCAAAACCTACTGGGAATCTGGTTTAACCTGTCAATTTGGGGCCGACCATAAGGCGGGCTATACTGATGAGGAAGGACAGCTTTGGGAAGGGATGCCGCTATGGCTTCTGGCCGGATTTGTCGATGATGAGGATCAGCATTCTTATGAGGCTTTTAATACTGAACTAGCTGAGGCCGGTTATAATATCGTCCTCAGTGCAGCTGATGGGTACTCGGTAACCATTCATAGCACTGAAATCATCCGGAACCGTGATTATATCGTGGCCAGTTTATTAAACGGGAATCCTATACCGGAATCGAGCACAGATTGGCCGCTAAAGCTAGTCGGGCCTAAGGTCGGTAAATCAGCTTCGATATCCAACATTGTCGAGATGAAGCTGGTCCCTGTTACCGGTAAGCCGGCCGAGGGACTATCTGATATTGCTGGACACTGGGCTGAGGATAATATCAAGCAACTGTTCGAGCTGGGTATTGTCACCGGTCGCCCTGATGGTACTTACAGGCCCGATGACAATATCAGCCGGGCAGAGTTTGCTGCTATTTTGGTCAAGGCCTTAGGGCTGGAGGTAAATGGAGGCGAAGTATTTGCCGATACCGCCGGCCATTGGGCGCAGGAGATCATTTCGACAGCGGCGGGACAGGGCCTAGTCAGCGGCTACAATGAGAACACTTTTGGGCCTGATGATCTTGTTACCAGGGAGCAGATGGCGACTATGGTAGTACGAGGAGTTGAGCTGACGCCGGTTAAAGAACCGCCAGTTTTTGCCGACAGGGCCGATTTTTCCGACTGGGCTCAAGAAGCTATTGTCGAAGCTGCAGCAGCCGGTCTTATCAGCGGCTACCCCGATGGTAGTTTCAGGCCGCAGGATAATGCTACCAAAGCTGAAGCGGCTACAGTAGTTGCCAATCTGTTAAAATAAGAGCGGTTTAGCGCCAAGACGTGGGCCTTAGGATCCATGGGGGCCAGAAAACTTAGCGCTGAAGCTATTGGGATTTTACTGAACTGACCAAATGATGGGCAAAACCTAGGCGCTAGGGTGACTGGGTTTTGCCCACTTATTGGCTACCCAGGCCGGGTTGATAAACGTCTTAAATTGATCCGAAGGGGAAATCAATATGGGGCCTAGAAAATGTAGCCGACTGCTTTGGCTGAAGAAGACAATCGCCGCCGTTGCCGCTACCTTGTTATGTTGTCTGCTCATACCCAGCGGGCAAGGGCTAGCATCCTCGGGCAAAATGAGTCCCAGCGGTCCTGATCAGGTCATCTTGACCTGGACCGACGAGCCCCGGACGACCCAAACCATCAGTTGGCGGGAGCAGGGCGAAGAAGCCGGCATAGTCCAATATTTATCGGCGGCTGACTATCAGGGCAATTTTAGCCGGGCTGAGGAACAGGCGGGCAAAAGAACACCTTTTTATCAAGATTATTATCGGGTTAGGGTTACCTTGCGGGGCTTAAAGCCCGATACCAGCTATATTTATCGGGTAGGCACTAAAGGGATCTTTAGCGAACCGGCCTTATTTACTACTGCCTCTGAAAGCGACTCTTTTTCATTTCTTTATCTGGGTGATGTTCAAGCTGGCTATGAATCCTGGGGCCGCATGTTAAATCGGATAGCCGCTGAAAATCCGGGGCTCAAATTTGCTCTTATCGGGGGCGATTTGGTCGATCAGGGCAGCAGCCCCCATGAATGGCAACAATTTCTTTCTGCTGCAGAGCCGGTATTTAACCGGCTGCCCTTGATGCCTGCTGTAGGGAACCATGATGATACTTTATTGTTTCAAACCTTGTTGCCCACCCCCAAAAATGGCCCGCTGTTGGGTCAAGGTACCATCTACTCCTTTGACTACGGCAACTGCCATTTCACAGTACTAAATAGCAATCAGATGGGTATTCCCGGAACTTACGGTTCCGATACGGTTGCTGCTTGGCTCCGGCAAGATTTAGCCGCCAGTTCCAAGGGCTGGAAGATAGTAGTTATGCATCATCCGCCTTACCAAAAGGTGGCGGATTGGCGGGGGGAACATCTTCAAACTAACTGGGTGCCGTTGTTTGAACAAGGCGGAGTAGATTTGGTTCTTACCGGACATCAACACATTTACCTTCGCACCAAACCGCTACGGGCGGGAAAAATTAAACCTGACGGGGAAGGTATAGTCTATGTTATCGGCAACTCCGGCGCCAAGCATTATGCCCCGGGTCCCAGCTATGATTATGTAGCCAAGCAGGTGGCCCAAGTCAGCAACTACCAGTTGCTGGATATCGATGGCAACACCCTGACTTTGACTACAAAAGATGCGGACGGGGAAATAATAGACAGTTTTAGATTGACCAAGCAGCTTCAAGAACAAGTCATCCCACCGGGCCAATCTGGCGGCAACTACCTGGTGCTTGAGTTTTTACACCGGCTGGCAGCGGCCGTAGGGCTGCTATTTGGGCCCGGATATTGAACTAGCCAGGGGGAATGAGAAAATGCGGATTAACCAGCACCGGATTAAGCAGGCCACTGCCGGGCTGATTCTTTTTATTGCCCTTATGGCTTTGGCCGGTTGCAGGGGCTCACCTGAGGCTGTACCCGGGGCGATAACAATCCAGGGTACAGGTGTGGCGGCCCCGGTATCTTTTACCATGGCCGAGCTAAAAAAGATGGCCGAAGGCTTGGTAGAAGCTGATTACTTTGCCCTCAACTCCTACGGCACCAAGGAGTATTTTCATTATAAAGGTGTGTGGGTTTGGCACTTGCTTCGGGATCA
>JAAZKX010000014.1 GCA_012799605.1 Bacillota bacterium
ATTCAATAACTCTGTCTTCATTTTGAGACCCAGCTCCTTTTTGTTTGGTGGTACTTAACATTTAGGGAGCAGGGTCTCTTTTTCCTGCTTTCCTGGATCTATACCCGATAACTATTTACTCACACGGTAATCTACGATGTATCTATGATTTGCTAAGAGGAAGTCTTTAAGTTCTTCTAGCCTTATTCTATGTTCCTCAGATTGGCGCTTGGTCCAGGCTTCGGTAACGATAAAGAGCAATCTTCCCAGGTCGTTTTTCCGAAGGGCTTGTTGGGCCTGGACATGAATTTTGGAATTTTTACGTGTTCGCAGCTGCCACAGGTTTTCTATTTTCACAGCGCGGTTCGCCTTGAAACTTTCACAAATAGGTGGTAAAATAGTAGCGTCAGTGCCGGAGTGGCGGAAATGGCAGACGCAAGGGACTTAAAATCCCTCGGATGGTTAACATCCGTGCCGGTTCGATTCCGGCCTCCGGCACCACCTATTATCAAAATAAAACCAGCGCTGAAAAATCGAATCCTCCTGGAAAAGACGCGACTTGGATAATGGCATTTTCTGCAGCGGAAAAGACTCCCGCTGCATTTTGTTTACCCAGTAATATAAAAAACCCAGCAGGCAGAAGCGGCAATCGTATCGTTGCCGCTCGTTTTTATTGCTAACAGATTTTAGGCAGATACCCTAGGGGATGTTTTGTAGCTACAGGTTGAGGCTAAAACTAGCTTTAATTGGAGGTTACAAAATAATGCATATCAGTCCCCCACTACCTTCGTTGACAATCCGTTCCAATGTTTCTTTAAGTTTTTGTTGAGCATCTTCTGGCATGTGGTATAGTTTTCCCTGAATACTTTCTTTCACCAAATCGCGCAGTGATTTGCCAAATAAATTGGTCTCCCACAGTTTTTCGGGGCTATCTTCGAATTCATCCAATAGATACTGGGCTAGTTCCTCTGACTGTTTCTCGGTGCCTACAATGGGCGCTACCTCGGCTCTTATATCGGTCCGGATCATGTGAATCGACGGGGCACTCGCGCGCAACCGTATGCCAAACCGGCCGCCGCTTTTTAAAACCTCTGGTTCCTCCAGGATCATCTCTCCCAATTGTGGCGGAACAATGCCATAACCTACGCGCTCCACCTGGTAAAGGGCATCAGCAATTTTGTCGTATTCAACCTTAGCAGCAGTATACTCTTTTAGAACCCGAAGCAGGTCTTTATCGTCTTTTAAATCCCGGCCGCACGTCTCCTCCAATATTTGGAACAGGAGGCTTCTCGGTGCAATAAGTTGGAGCGTTGTAATACCTTGCCCCAAATCCAAATCCGCTAGCACAGCCTGATCGATATAATCCTGTTCCTGCAGAATGCTGACAGCTTGGTCAATATCCCTAACCTTATGAATACCGTTCACGGCCTCTCGAACAGTTTTTTCCAGTTTTGACCGCAGCCAGTGGACAGAATCAAGCTCGAGGAACCATGCTGGCAAATGAACGTTTACCTCTTGAACAGGAAATTCATATAATATTTCTTGCATTAGGTCATAGATGTCCGGCAGCTCCATCTTCATCACATCCATCGGCAATACCGGAACCTGATATTTCTCGGTCAGATCTGCTGCCAAGCTCTGGGTAGCAGCAGTCTCAGGGTGAACTGAATTTAAAACCACTACGAAAGGTTTTCCAATTTCTTTTAGTTCGGCGATTACTTTTTCTTCAGCCGGTTCATAGCTGCTACGGTTGATGTCAACGATAGAACCGTCGCTTGTCAGGACCACGCCAATAGTCGCATGCTCTGTAATTACTTTTTGGGTGCCAACTTCGGCGGCCTGTTCAAATTCTATTTCTTCCTCAAACCAAGGTGTACGCACCATCCGTGCACCATCGTCTTCCAGATAGCCCAAAGCCCCCTCAACCGCATATCCGACACAGTCCACGATCCGTACCCGGAATTTAATATTATCTCTTAAGACCACTTCCACGGCATCTTCAGGAATAAATTTGGGTTCAGTAGTTGTGACGGTACGTCCGGTCCCGCTCATCGGAAGTTCGTCCAAAGCACGATCCCGTTCGGGGCCTTCTTCCATATAAGGTAACACTAGCAGCTCCATAAAACGCGTTACAAAAGTGGATTTTCCGCTGCGCACGGGGCCAACTGCGCCGATATAAATATCACCGCCGGTGCGCTCGATTATGTCGCGGAAAAGATCAAGCTTCTCCATCTGGTATCCCTCCCTTACCATATCATACTTTCTTGTCCTTAAACTTAGAACAAGTGCAACAACTATATAGCGCAACCGGCGTTGCTAAAAACGGCTCCGGCAGAAATTCCTGTCGGAGCCGTTTGGGCTAGTTGTATGTTAGCCTTAAATTATTTTTGGTCAACAAAGACCTTTATCGGGGTTCCAATGTAGTCAAATTGTTGCCGGATATGGTTTTCAATCTGACGTAAATATGAAAAATGAATAGCTTTACGGTTACTTACGGTTAACTTAAATCGCGGCGGGCTAATGCCCAGTTGGGTTAAATTATAGATATAAGAGCTTTGTCCCCTAAGCTGCGGTATGGGTGTAACAGTATGCAGGTTTTGCAAAATTGTATCTAACTCGGCCGGCGTCAAGGTGTGCATTTGCGATTCACGAACTGTAACGAGTGCGCTAAGCAGGCGATTAATATTGCGACCGCTGAGGGCTGACAAAAAAACCAAGGGAGCATAGCTACAAAATAACAGGCGGTGTCTAATTTCTTCCTGATAATATTGAAACTGTTCCTGATCAAACTTTATTAGATCCCATTTATTAAGGGCAATTATTAATCCTCGACCAGCTTCATGGGCATAACCGGCAATCCGTTGATCCATATCAGTAGCCCCTTCTAGGCTGTCGAGCACCAATATTGTTATATCTGAACGATCGATAGCTTGTCGAGCCCTTACCGTGCTGTAATATTCTACCCTTTCTTTTATCTTTTTTCGGTGACGCAGGCCAGCAGTGTCGACAAAAGTAACGTTATACCCTTGAATAGGAAAGGTAACATCTATGGCATCACGAGTAGTTCCCGGCTCGGGGCTTGTCAATAAACGTTTGTTGCCAATTATTCTGTTTATTAGCGAAGATTTGCCGACATTAGGCCGTCCTACAACGGCAACTCGCATCTGCTCTGCCAGCTGTAGTTTTTCAGTGTACGAGGGAAGCTGGGCCACAATCCGATCCAACAAATCCCCAGTGTTGAGGCCGCTAAGAGCAGCTACCGGAAACGGATCACCCAGGCCAAGAGCGAAAAATTCCACGGCTATATCTTCCCGCCTCATATCATCAATCTTATTGACTACCAATATAACTGGTTTGCCGCTTTTCCTTACGACGTCCGCAATCTCCCAATCCCCGGGTGTGATCCCTTGTTTCCCATCCACCAAAAATATCAGCAGATCAGCTTTCGATATTGCTTCTTTTGCCCGATTCTCAACATCCAGATATAGTTTATCTCGATCGGCTGGCTTAAGGCCGCCAGTATCAATCAGAAAAAATTCATGCCCATTCCATTCACATAGTGCATGAAGATAGTCCCGTGTTACCCCAGGCTCGTCCTCTACTATTGCTAATCTCGCACCCACTAAGCGGTTAAAGAGGGTCGATTTGCCCACATTAGGCCGGCCAATAATGGCAACGAGCGGTTTAGTCATTGCTTTCGTCTCCTTTCTGCCAGCTGCTGCCAAACCTGATTCGGTAGGTGCGCGCATAAAAGTTCAATCCCTAAAATTTGTTCCATTTGCTTACGGTTAAAACCATCTAAAGTTAAGCCATCGGCCGAAAACATGGCTGAGGGCAGAAATACATAGTCTGTGGAAGAGATTTGTTGTAAAGCACGAATAACATCTTTACCAGTGAGAAGTCCAGCAACGGTAACTTTTGGGCCCCAAAACCTATTTTCTACAGCTTGCACTTCGGTCTGCAAGCCAAGGACGGATTCACATTGGGCAGCAAGTCGACCAATAAAGCCAGATGCAGCCTTGCCAGTTACAAACAGGGCAGTTTGGTCTTTCAAGGGCGGAATAGAAGGTAGGCTCTTTTGGTCATCTAAAAATTGCCTCAGTAACCCCACACCGTTTTCCAGCTGGGGAAACCCATCGTAATAGTCAGAAGGCGGAATCTGTTGTTCGGCCAACAGATAAAACTCGTCGGCAAGATAAAAAAAGGTGCTATTAAATTTGCGGCGAAAGGTTTCTTGTTCTGTTTCAGCCCACCGTACGAGCTCAAGAGCCCTTTGTTTGGTATAAGGCCGAAGCGGGAATAAGTTTTTACGAAATCTTGTCAGTCCAACAGGAACAGCAGCCACAGATGCCACTGAAGGAAAAAGTTGTGCTAAACCTTCCAAAGTGTATTGGAGCTCCGCGCCATCGTTAAGTCCCGGGCAGAGCACGATTTGGCAGTGCATTTCAATTTTAGCCCGGGCCAGAGCAGACAATTGTTCCTTAATAGCTCTAGCTGCTGGGTTTCCCATCATTTGGCTACGCAATTGACCATTTAAGGTATGGACTGAAATATAAAGCGGGCCTAGGTGTTCAGATATTATTCGTTGTGTTTCATGTGGCTTTAAATTGCTTAAGGTGACAAAATTTCCCTGTAGTACAGACAACCGCCAATCGTCGTCTTTAATGTATAAGCTGGGCCTTAACCCAGTCGGCATTTGATCAACAAAACAAAAACAACAGTTATTATTACATCGGCGGACACCATCTACAGCTACCTGCGAAAATTCTAACCCCAGTAGGTCATGCTCATCTTTATCAACCAGGTGCAATTCTTGCCCTCCATCTTGCTTGACTACGGTCATAGAAAACCGGTTATCGGCACAAGCATAAGTAAAGGCAATTAGATCTCGCAAGGGTTGGCCGTTTATATGGGTAATCCTATCACCCGGAACTAATTTTAACTCGCCAGCAATGCTATTTTCGTATACGTCAGAGACTACAAGTCCCGGCACCCCCCGACCCCCCTTTTGGATAACGATGTATATTATGGCTAAAATCGAGCTAACTACCGATAATATGTAGCAGCCAGGCTGACACAAAGCAGTTAAAGAGGCAAAACATTTACTCGGTTAAATCGGTATTATTATGCTCTATTTTAAGACTCTACGTCAAGCTCGTTATCTAAACCTTGCTAGAGTCGTTAAACAAAAGACGATGCCATGCGGTTAAATTTATCGCTAGCATCGCCTTTTTTGTTTTTTTGAATTACCGAGGTTAATTTTTGTCATCGGAACCCTTGTTTCTATTTTGGAATTCAGTGAACTCTCTGGTGACAAAACCCTTCACCTTGCTTTGGACTTCCAACCAGCTACCGGTGCTTAGATAAAGATAAGCAGAGCCAACGATGACCAGAAGCCCAACTATCCAGCCTACAGTAGACCAAGAACCTGTACGTTGGGTTATTCGGGCCGATTGTGTTTTCGCCGGCTGCCCCCGGGTTGGTATAATAGCTGGCAATACGGATGCAAATAAGGAAATCCCTCGTTCTGCCGCCGGCCGACTGTTTTCGTGGGTGCCGGCCTCAATTAGGATAGCCCGGTCAAATAAGTCCTGGTTATATGTCCCTTGGGCCAAAAAAATTCCTTTAATTAACCCTGGGTTCTTTTGGTCATTAAGTTCTTTAAGTTGCTTGGCAAAATTTAGGTTGGCCTTGAGCTTTGGATTCTCACGGCCTACCACCAGTGTCAGCCTAGCCACATCCTGACCCTTAACCGAAGCAACATAAAGTTCCCTGGGCACAGCATCGCGGTGCAGGTCAAACAATGCCGCTGGGTTATGTTTAAGTAAAGCTGCAGCTGTTCGCCGAGACCGGGTATAACTAGCCGCATCGTGAGGATCATGGGAGGTAGTATCATGAATCGGTTTCAACCCAACTTTTTTTAAGGCGGCGCTAAATGCATTGCCGACTTTGAAAATCCCTCCCCGGCCAAAAATACTGGCAGTGCCATCAGTTGGAACATAGGATTCATCGCTGTGGGTATGGTAAATGCCTATAATGGGAGGCGATGCAGCCTCGGCTGTTTTTAATGTCCGGGTCGACTTGTAGTCAGATTCGCCAGCTGCTGTATCTGGGGATTCCGCCGGGGTAGCTTGCCCCAAGTATTCACAAAAGGCCTCATCGACTTTCAACTTAGTCACGCGGTAATGGCGGTTTTCATGGTCGATAAATTCATCACCTATTACAACATTGCGCGCAGTTTGAAAAAAAACGTTTCCCTCAGGATCAATAAATGAAAAATAGTCATCCGTACGTTCTTCATGAGCCCAAGCCCTACTGCTGCAGTATAAAAGCAAGATTATCAATATGAGTGCTAATTTTCCCCAACGGCTTCTAACCATTGTTCCCACCTTTTCTTGCCTCGTCATTATTTCTGTCAACCTTATTAATTCCCCGAAGCGAGTGTTCATAGGCCTCCTCTTTTGAACCACCGCTGATTTTTTCCCGAGTTTCCCCTACAATTTCAGCCAAGCCCACTGCTAACATCCCGGATAAAATTACCGCATCATAGGCGCCAGCACCTCCAATAACGGTTCGGCCCGGCAAACCTAACGACGCTAAATAGATGAAATGTCCAATGTCGGCTAGAATTACACCTAACATTCCTGCAATAAATGCACCCCGGCGTGAACGCCCGCTCAAATAAGCCACTGTACTACCCAAAAGAGCATATAAGTAGGTCGGATCAATGATCATCGTCCCCGGCTCGGAGGGCAGTAAGCGCCCGCCGGCATAAATACTGATTGCAGTAATAATAGTGGCTATAGTCGCCCGGCGCCACTCCCACGCAGTACCAGCACGGTTCATGATGTAACCTGCAAGAACAATTGGTATCAGCCCACCACCGATATTGAGAGTTAAAAATGGCCGCTGCCATAGGGGGATATTGATGTAAGCCCCAATGATCATCAGCGCCAAAAAAAACAATGCTTCTTTGTCCGTCAGATGCATTCGATCTAAAACCCGCTGAAGCAATCCAAAATAAACTAGTACAGTTATGGCGATGAGCACAATAAGACCAGTAGGCACTGGTATTACCTCACTTCTAAATGATAGCAGCATTTAGCGTATCCAGTGCCCTCAGCTCTTATACAAAAAAGGCTCCCCCATTTGTAGGAAGCCCATAATTACTATTTATTTTCGTATCCAAGCCTTAGTTAGTTGGCGTTGTTGCAGATAAGCCCAGATTTCAGAATCAAAAATCAGTGGTTTCTGCTGTAAGGACGATATATCTCTGGCCCCGGTTAAAATCATAACCGTCTTTAATTCTGCCAAACAATGATGAATATAATCAACGCCCGCCTGGACGCCGCCGAACGTTACTTCCCGCAAAAGAGGTTGAGCGATACCACACATTTTTGCCCCGAGGGCTAAGGCTTTGGCTATATCTAAACCGCTTCTAATACCGCCTGACGCACAGACATCAATATTTGTATTGGAGCCCAACACATCTAGTAAGCTAAGTGGGGTGGGTAAACCCCAGTCAATTAAAGAGGATTTAGTAAAGTTACGGCGAAAATGTTCGATCGCAACAAAATTAGTACCCCCGAAGCCACCCACATCTACAGCAGCTACGCCCAATTTGTGCACCTGCTTGGCAGTTGAACCGGTCATCCCACAGCCAACTTCTTTTGCTATGACGGGAACCGAAATATTTTGAGCGATAGCGGCAATGCAGTCGCGCCAAATAAAGGAGCGGTCCCCTTCTGCCATAGCCAGCTCTTGAGCAGCGTTAAGGTGTAGTTGCAGACCTTGAGCCCGGAGCATTGCTACAGCCCTGCGGGCATCTTCTACGCTGCTCGCGGCGCTTAGATTGGCAAAAATCACCCCGTCCGGGAAAACATGGCGAACAATGGTAAACGTCGGAGCTACTTCTGGACAATCTAAAGCTACTTTTTGGGATCCAACGGCCAGGGGCAGGCCTGTACGTTTGGCAACTTCCGCAAGCCGTGCATTTACAGCCAGGCCACGGCGGGTACCACCCGTCAAGGCGTTGATCAGTATCGGGGCCCTGAACTTCATACCGCAAAACTTCGTGCTAAGATCAATTTCCCGCTGAGATAATTCAGGTATTGCCTCAGGGTAAAACCGGATCCCTTTAAATAGGTTGGCTGCTGAGTCAGATTGGCTTAGCGCAATTTCGAGGTGTTGGTCTTTCCTCTGTTGCCGTACGTTTCTATTCGTTATCGTTTGGTTCAAATTCGTCGTCCAAGTTGGGGTCGGTAAAGATATCCGCTTCTTGGTCTTCGATAACATCTACAGTTTCGACCTCATTATCCGTATCTTCAGTAGGTGGGGTCAATATTTGCAACTCAGGGGGAACTTGCTTGATCGATAAACTAATTCTACGTTCATCTTCGTTAATATCAAGCACTTTTACCTTCACTAATTGACCGATCTCTACAATTTCGGTCGGATGACCTACATGGCGAGGGGCCAACTGCGAAATATGCACTAGACCTTCCACGCCATCCATTAATTTGACGAAAGCACCGAAATCCAAAATGTTTGTAACTAGGCCTTCGTGAACTGTCCCGACGGGGAAATTATGTCTTATTTCCAGCCAGGGATCCGGTTTAACCTGCTTGAGGCCGAGGGATATCCGGTTCCTCTCCGGATCTAGCCGTAAAACTTTGACATCCACATCTTCTCCCTCGGATACTACTTCCGATGGGTGGCGCACACGGGACCAGGCCATTTCCGAGATATGAACTAAGCCTTCAGCACCGCCCAAATCGACAAAGGCGCCGAAATCTGTTAGTTTGGTTACTTTCCCTGCCCGGATTTGACCTTCTTCAAGTTCAGCCCACAAGGCTTCACGTTTGGCTTCTCTTTCTTCTTCCAGCACAGCCCGATGAGAGAGGATAACACGCCGGCGGGCTGGCTCCAACTCAATTATTTTAGCTTTCAAGGTCTGTCCCACATAATGTGAAAGGTCAGCTTCATAACGCAGTCCTACCTGGGAAGCAGGCATAAATGCTCTTAGTCCTAAGTAGACTATGAGGCCACCTCTGACCACCTCGGTAACTTTACCTTCGATCGGCTCCGCTTTTTCGTAATGTTCCTTGAGTAAATCCCAAGCTTCCTCTTGATCAGCCCGGCGCTTGGATAAAATAAGATCGTTACCTTCTGCGTCCATTTTTACAACCGACACTTTAATTTCTTCCCCGACTTCGGTAATTTCATCCGGCCTGGAAAAAGGTAGATCGCTAAGTTCGGCCAAAGGAATAAGGCCCTCGGATTTATAGCCGACATCAACTAGTACTCCATCGCTATCCACCCGCACTACTTTCCCAGTAACAACTTGGCCTTCCTGCAATGTAAGTAAAGAACTTGCATATAGTTCTTCAACTGTTTGCTCAGCTTCCTTAGCATCGGCAGTATCGGCTTCCATTCCGTCCTCCGCTACTTGAGGGTCTTCCTCCGGGGCAGCTGAATCGGTCTCAGTTTGCTCCACTTCCGCAGGATGAGCAGAAGGCGCCGGAGTCGTATCCTCCTCCTCGGTTTGTGCTTCCTGCATGGCCTCTAGTTGTTCTTCCTCCATCGTTGGTTGTGCTTCTTCTTTTAGAATCTCTTCGGTCATTCTGCCGTAAACCTCCTCGATCAATTCTTCGGGCGCTGACGCACCTGCCGTCATGCCTACTATCTTTTTCCCTTTAAACCAACTGTAATCTAGTTCCTCTTTATTTGAAACCAGATATGTAGGTACACCTTCCTCGCGACAGATTTGGGCTAAACGGCGGGTGTTAGCACTCCGATTACTACCTACTACTATCATAACATCAACACAACGCGCAAGCTCACGGGCAGCAGCTTGGCGTTGCGAAGTTGCTAGGCATATGGTATCATGCATATTTACCGAAACTTCCCGGTTCTGGAGCGCATCAGCGACAGACTGTATGTTAGCCGGCGTTTGCGTTGTTTGGGCCAACAACTCCACCGCTTGGGGCAGTTCAGGTAAATCAGCGAGTTGCTTATCATTTCGCACTACGATTATTTTTCCGGGGCCTTGAGCATGGGCAACAATCCCTTTTACTTCCGGATGCTCGCTTTCGCCAACAAGTATTATTGTTTTAGCAGCAGCGCTAAGGGAAGTAGCCAGCTGCTGAACTTTTCTAACCCGGGGACAAGTAGCATCATAAATGGTAAAGCCAAGGGCCTCCGCTTTAGTTAACGTTGCTGGGCTGACGCCATGGGCCCGAATTACTAGCGCAGCAGGGTCGATATCATCCAGCCGGTCGATGGCTTCCACTCCCCGGCTGCCTAATTTAGTCATCACATATTCATTATGAACCAAAGGGCCAAGGGTATACACCTTCGTTCCACCAGCCATAGCCTGCTCCGCCAGCGCCAAGGCCCGTTTAACGCCCGGGCAAAAACCACACGGGTCAGCACGAATAATTTTCACTACCATCTTCCTTCTTATTACTTTAGCTTACTTTAGCATTCCCTAATATTAGATCTAAGCCATAATCATATTCGTGACCGAAGTTAACAATTCCTGCACATCTGTCACGGATTTGCAAAAAAACTGCCCCCGACAGCGGGGGCAGGCAATTTATTCCATTTTTAGACCGAACTTCGCCCCTTATCAATAGCTTCTCTGTTTAGTGGAAGTAAATTCTGCCTGTGAGGTGGCAGGTTCTTTTTTAGTGCGGCTACCAAACTATCTGGTGCCACTACTTTGGTAGCTTCGATTACTGCACCCAAGGCCACCATGTTAGCTACGCGAACGTTCCCTAGCTCGTTAGCCATGTCAGTGGCTGGCACTTTCACGACTGTTACATCCTCCCGTTTGGGTTCACGGGTCACCAAAGAGGAGTTAATAACCAGTACGCCCCCTGGCTTCACAACATCTTCGAACTTATCCAACGACGGTAAGTTCATTGCTACAACACAACTTGGGCTGCCAACGACGGGAGAGCCTATGTCGCGCTCTGAAACAATGACGGTACAGTTGGCTGTGCCGCCACGCATCTCAGGCCCGTAAGATGGGATCCAAGATACTTTTTTGCCTTCGTCCATAGCGGCGTGGGCCAACATCTGGCCCATTAACAACACTCCTTGGCCACCAAAGCCCGCAAAAATAAATTCGTATTGCATTTACTCCACCTCCTTAGGAACCTTAAAGTCACCTAGGGGGTAGTACGGAATCATATTTTCTTCCAGCCACCGCAATGACTTCTCAGGGGTTAAGCCCCAATTGGTAGGACAGGTGGATAAAACCTCAACCAGAGCAAAACCATTATCATTAACCTGGATTTCAAACGCTTTTTTAATGGCGCGTTTGGCTTTTTGAATATTAGGCGCAGAATTGACTGCCACCCGGGCAATATATTGAGGAGCTACTAAGGTGGACAGCATTTCAGCCACCCGGATAGGATAGCCGGCCAAATCGGTATCACGGCCGTAGGGCGACGTTGTTGTTTTTTGACCCGGTAAAGTGGTCGGTGCCATTTGACCACCGGTCATGCCATAAACCGTGTTATTGACATAAACAACAGTGATAGCTTCCCCGCGATTAGCCGCGTGGATTATTTCTGCGGTGCCAATTGAGGCTAGGTCCCCATCGCCTTGATAGGTAAACACAACCCGGTCTGGCAGCGCCCGTTTAATTCCGGTAGCTACAGCAGGAGCACGTCCGTGTGCTGCTTCCTGAAAATCGAGGTTAAAGTAGTTATAGGCTAACACCGCACAACCTACAGGGGCTACACCGATAGTACGATCAGCCACGTCCAATTCATCGATCGCTTCGGCAATTAAACGGTGAATTATCCCATGAGTGCACCCGGGACAGTAATGGGTCTGTACATCGGCCAAGGATTGGGGGCGATCAAACACTAATCTCATGCTTCACACCTCCCGGCTACAATCTGTTCAATCTTATCCAACACCTCTTCTGGTGACGGTACAATCCCGCCTACTCGTCCATAAAAATGGACTGGGCGGCGGCACTCGAGTGCGAGTTTGACATCCTCTATCATCTGGCCGCAGCTCATTTCAACTGTTAAAAAGGTACGTTCCTTATCCCCCAGCTTGGCCAAGCTTTCATCGGGGAAAGGCCATAAGCTGATGGGACGGAATAATCCTGCTTTAATACCTTTCTCACGGGCCATGTCAATAGCGCTCCGGCAAATGCGAGCGACCGTACCAAAGGCAATTAAAACAATATCAGCATCATCGGTCAAGTATTCATCCGACCGTTTTTGAGTGGCTATCATGTCGGCATATTTTTCTTGCAACTTTTGGTTATGGGCTTCTAAACGTTCTGGCTGTAGCTCCAAGGAGCGGATAATGTTCTTGGGGCGCTCGCCTGTATAACCTGTGGTAGCCCAAGGTTTTTCCGGCAGCACAACATCGCTCCGGTCAGGAAAACTGACTGGCTCCATCATTTGGCCTAAAAGGCCATCGCCCATTATCATCACCGGATTGCGGTATTTATCAGCCAAATCGAAAGCCAAGATGGTCAAATCTACAATCTCTTGCACTGAAGCTGGGGCTAGAACAATAAGGTGATAATCCCCATGGCCGCCGCCTTTTGTCGCCTGAAAGTAATCCGATTGTGCCGGTTGGATGCTTCCCAGCCCAGGCCCGCCGCGGGACATATTTACAATTACGCATGGAAGTTGAGCACCAGCAATGTAGGACAATCCCTCTTGCTTGAGGCTGATCCCGGGGCTGGATGAAGATGTCATTACCCGCACGCCGGCACCAGCAGCACCGTATACCATATTGATAGCTGCAATTTCAGATTCTGCTTGCAAAAATACGCGATCTATTTCGGGCATTCGCCGGGATAAATATTCCGGCAACTCGCTCTGAGGCGTGATTGGATAAGCAAAATAAAGCTGGCAACCTGCTTTTAGCGCAGCTTCTCCTAAAGCTTCATTACCTCTCATTAAGAGTTTCTCGCTCATACTTCTCCCCTCCATTCATTTATTTATTGTCGGTAAACTTGAATAACACAGTCTGGGCAAATACGAGCACAAATAGCACAGCCGGTACATTTATCCGGATCTGACACTACAGCCGGATGGTAGCCCAATTTGTTGATTTTGTCACTCATAACCAGTATTTTTGTGGGGCATACCGTTGTACATAGTTCGCATCCCTTGCATCGATCTTCGTTAAATACCACTTTACCGCGGGCCATTGTTTTCCCTCCTTATCGCCTTACTAACTATTGGTCGAGGCTGTATGGGCAGCCATTAACGCTCTCCGATCTCGGGTAACGATCGGATTCCTGTGCCACGGGGGCATCAAAGTAATGGTAACCGGGAATATC
>JAAZKX010000015.1 GCA_012799605.1 Bacillota bacterium
AAGTACGTAACAGTTCTAGCTCAGCCGGAAGCCCTACTAGCGGAATCATAATCTCCGGATAAACTTCCACATCTTCTTTTACCAGCCGGCTGACGGCATTAAAGATAGCCCGGGCTTGCATTTCATAAATATCAGGAAAACTAATTCCCAGCCGGCAGCCCCGGTGACCCAGCATTGGGTTAAATTCAACCAAAGAACGTATCTGTCCCAGCAGCTCCTGCAACTTGGCCAGACGGGTCGAGTTTTTCTTTGCAACTTGCAGCCTGGTCAGCTCCACCAGTACATCTTTTTCTTGAGGTAGAAACTCATGCAGCGGTGGATCCAACAAGCGAATGGTCACCGGGTATCCGGCCATTGCCTTCAAAATGCCGTAAAAATCTTCTTCCTGAACCGAAAGTAGTTTAGCCAGCAGCCGGGTCCTTTGTTCTGGCGAATCGGTTAGGATCAACTCTTGCACGATCGGAAGACGCGACGGTTCCATAAACATATGCTCAGTCCGGCAAAGCCCAATGCCGGCAGCGCCAAATTCCCGTGCCTGGACTGCATCACGCGGATTATCCGCATTGGCTCGCACAGCTAAAACCCGGTATTCATCCGCCCAGGACAAAATTGTTTTAAAATCTGCGGTAAGCCCGGGCTCAATCGTCGGTGCTGCCCCTAATATAACCTGTCCGGCGGAACCATCGATGGTTATAAGGTCGTCTTTCTTCACTATGGTACCGTTCACATAAAACCTTTGATTGCCCACGTCCACTTTAATACCTTCACAGCCGCAGACGGCAGGTTTTCCCATACCGCGGGCTACCACTGCTGCATGGCTGGTCATTCCTCCCCGGCTGGTTAATATTCCCTGGGCTAAGACCATGCCGTGGATATCATCCGGGGTAGTTTCAGTACGAACTAAAATAACTAATTCGCCGTTTTTACCTCGCCGCTCAGCCTCGTCAGCCGTAAACACCACTTTTCCCGTTGCTGCCCCGGGGGATGCGGGCAGCCCTGCGGCCAAAGCTTCGATCGACGCCTCAGGATCAATCCGGCGGTGCATAAGTTGCACCAGTTGAGCTGGATCCACTCTAAGTAGCGCTTCTTCTTTTGTGATTTTTCCTTCCCGGACTAAATCTACCGCCACTTTCACCGCAGCTGCCGCCGTACGTTTGCCAGAGCGGGTCTGAAGAATATATAGTTTCCCTTCCTGTACGGTAAATTCAATATCCTGCAGCTCCCGATAATGTTCTTCAAGTATCTGGGCCGCCTGTTGGAATTCAGCATAGATCTCTGGCATTTCCGCTTTGAGATGGGCTATCGGCTCCGGAGTCCTGATGCCGGCTACTACATCTTCCCCTTGGGCGTTCATTAAATATTCACCGTAGAGAACGTCTTCGCCCGTGGCCGGGTTACGGGTAAAGGCAACCCCTGTACCTGACGAAGGGCCCAGATTACCGTATACCATAACTTGGATGTTTACTGCCGTCCCCAAGTCAGCGGGAATTTTATGGAGGGACCGGTATACTTTTGCTCGTTCATTATTCCAAGAACCAAATACCGCCTCGATAGCGGTTAATAGCTGCAAATATGAATCCTGGGGAAAAGCCAGGCCGACATGGTCAAAATAGATGCGTTTAAATTCCTGAACCAATAGTTTGAGATCATCGCCGGTAAGATCAGTGTCCTGCTCCACGTTTTTGTTCGCCTTCAGGGTAGCTAAGGCTTGCTCAAAAATTTCACCGGGGACACCGAGGGCCACATTACCAAACATCTGAATAAAGCGGCGGTAACAATCGTAAGCAAAGCGTTCATTCCCCGTTTTTTGGGCCAGCCCCTCCACGCTGGCATCAGTAAGGCCCAAATTCAGTATGGTATCCATCATCCCTGGCATAGATACCGGCGCTCCCGAACGAACCGATACCAATAAAGGATCGCGGGCGTCCCCGAATTTTTTTCCCATGGCCTCTTCTAAATGGCGGATGCCCTGCCGGACCTGCTGTTCCAAGTTTTCCGGCAGCCGGTTGCCCTGGCGAAGAAAAGCGTTGCATGCCTCAGTAGTTACGATAATTCCCGGCGGAACCGGGAGCCCGATCTTAGTCATTTCAGCCAGGTTTGCCCCTTTGCCCCCCAACAAGTCCCTCATCCCGGCATCGCCTTCGGCAAAAGTATACACGAACCTGGTCATAAAGTTTCCCCCTTGTTAATCAATTGCATGATCTTGGTGGCTACTTCTTCAACAGCCATATTGGTGACATCCAGAATCGGGCAGCCTAATTTAGCCATCACTTCTTCAGCAAAAGCAACTTCTTTAGCTATTCGACCAGGGCTGGCATAATCGGCGTTAACATGCAGCCCCATCGTCCGCAACCGTTCCTGCCTTATTTCCACCAGTTTGTCGGCCGATACCGTAAGGCCAATAATCTTACCCGGAGGGAGAGCAAACAACTCCTCCGGGGGAGATATACCGGAAATCAAGGGGACATTGGCCGCTTTAATTTTTTGGTTGGCCAAATATAACGACAGCGGGGTTTTGGAAGTTCGGGAAATACCGATGAGCACCACATCGGCCCAGGCAAAACCGCGGAAATCCTTGCCATCATCGAAGCGCACCGCAAACTCCACCGCTTCTATACGCTCAAAGTAATCTTCGTCTAAGCGGCGCATCAGCCCCGCTTCCAGTCTCGGCGGCCCAGGCATAATATTGGCTAAGGCCTCAAGAACCGGTCCCATAATATCTACCGCCGTCAACCCCAGCTTTTTGGCTCCGGTGATTACAGCTTCACGAAGCTTTGGTAAAACGAATGTATAGACCAAAATACAGTTCATCCCCTTGGCCTTGCGGAGTACCTCTTTTACATCATCGGGATCAGCTACAAACGGTACTCGCCGCACTTTGGCCGGCGGCGAACCTTCAAATTGGCTTAAAGCAGCTTTCACTACCAAATCGGCTGTTTCCCCTAGGGAATCCGAGAGGATGAAAACCACTGGACGTTCTTCTTTGATACGTCATCCCCCCTAACTAATCTTCTCACCCAGCTCTGAAAATAACCTAGTGATAGTGCTTCTAGAAATTCGGCCCAGCAGTTCTTGCTGATCCTCAGTATCTCCAGCGGATCGTACTACCGGCAAAACATCTATCCGGTATGTTGTCAGTTTTTGAGCTGCTGAAAAAATACTCTCTTCCGCAGTTATGCTAACAACCTGGGAGGCGCGGGTCATAATAAGCCCTACCGGGACATTATTAAAATCTGTCCGCCCCAGGCTAAGGCGCAGCAAATCACGGCGGGAAACAACCCCAGCCAAAAAGCCTTCCTCATTGACCACAAACACTGTCCCTTGATCCTCAAGCATCATGGTTACTAAAGCATCGTAAGCTGTTGTATCAACTGCCACAACCAGCGGTGCCGCCAAAACATCCCCAACGCGCAGTTCCTTAAGAGAAGATAAGGCTTCTACCTCGCCCTCACCTATATAGGTATAGCCTACACGAGGCTTTGCTTCCAGGATACCGGCCATGGTAAGGATGGTAAGATCAGGACGCAAGGTAGCCCGGGTTACGTCCAGACGGTTGGCTACCTCCTCACCGGTAATAGGGCCATCGGATTTTACAATATCTACTATGCGCTTTTGACGTACCGATAGCTGAATAACGCATCACCTTCCCCCTTACCGTTTTATGTCCACCAAACACCCTCTACCGGCTAGTTTCCCCCTCGACCGATAAAGAACCTACTCGTTACAGAGGATAATTCTTCCTCTGGGGAAGAAACCCTTTTTTAGCTGGACTAGGGTTCAGATACAAGTTGGCTAAAATCGCCGGCTAGCAAAGCTAGATCACGTATTTTTTTAAGCAAGGCTAAGCGGTTATCCCGCACCGTTTGATCTTCTACCATCACCATCACATCAGTAAAAAAGCGGTCTACAGGTTCGGTTAAGGAAGCTAATCTTTCAATAGCCTCCAATCCATGGCCCTGATCCAGCAATTTGGGCACCACAGGTTCAAGCTCTTGGTAACGCTCATACAAGTTAAGTTCCGCCGGTTCGGCCAGCAATTCCGGCAGAAATTTTCCTTCCCCCGCCTGCCGGGCCAAATTTCCAACCCTAATAACTGCCCGCACCAGATCAATAAAAAATGGCTCTTCCCTCAATGTGCTGATCAATTGCGCTCGCTGGTAGGCCCGGTTGGGGTTACTGGCTAAAACCGGCAAAACAGCATCGACAACATCGTATCGGATGCCTCTGGTCTCCAAGGCTATTCGTAACCTATGAGTAAGAAATTCATTAACTTCGGCAGCTACTTCAGGCGCTGACCGCGCCATCAAATCCTGCTCCTGATAGAACAGGGTTGCCTTATCAACCAGATCGGGCAACGAGAAATCTAATTCCAGCCCCAAAACAATATTTATCGATCCCGTACCCAAGCGCCTGAGGCCGTACGGGTCTTCCGATCCAGTGGGAACCAAACCTTGGCTAAAGCAGCCTGTTATGGTATCTATTTTGTCGGCCACTGCCAATAAAGCGCCGCTTTGGGTACTCGGTAGATCGTCCTCAGCAAACCGGGGCAAGTATTGTTCGGCGATCGCCTCGGCTACCATTTCCGGTTCGCCAGCCAATAAAGCATATTCCCGCCCCATCAAACCTTGCAGCTCGGGGAATTCATTTACCATATTCGTAGTAAGATCAGTTTTAGCCAAATAAGCTGCCCGTTGCAATAATGAACTGGCGGCCTGATCCAATCCTACCTGTTTGGCCAAAAATCTGGCTAAAGACACCAGCCGCCGGCTCTTATCATGTAGGGTGCCCAAACCTTCTTGAAAAACAACTTGTCTCAAGCCTTCCACCCGTTCACTCGGAGACATCTTCTGGTCTTCCCGGAAAAAGAAGCGAGCATCAGCCAAGCGGGCCCGCAACACTTTTTCATTGCCTACCCGGACCAGATCGAGGTGGTCGGCAGTCCCGTTTTTTACCGCGATGAAATAAGGCAGCAAATCCCCGTCCGGATTAACGACTGGAAAATAGCGCTGATGATCCTGCATCGGGGTGATAACAGCAATCGATGGCAAGTCTAAATATTCCTTGGCAAAAGAACCCATAAATGCCGTCGGATATTCCACTAAAAAGGTTACCTCTTCAAGCAAATCCTTTGTCCATAAAACCCGTCCATTTATTGTTTGGGCCAGCAAGTCTCCCTGGTTCCGAATTAGCTCCCGCCGCTTGTTCGGATCTAAGATCACATACCCTTTTTCCAGGCAGCTGAAATAGCCCTCCGTATCCGCCACTGTAAAAGGCCCGGGAGCTAAAAACCGATGGCCATAAGTACAACGATCGCTTTGTATGCCGCCTAAACTAAACTCAATCAGTTCATGGCCCATAAGAACCAGCAGCCAGCGAATCGGACGAATAAATTTCAAGTCCTGTTCGCCCCAGCGCATAGGCCGGGTAAAGGATAAACTCCTGATTAAAACCGGCAGTTCCCGCGCCAAAACTTCTTTGGCTGGCCGCCCTGGTTCATGCTTGAGGGCAAAAACATACTGGCCTCCGTTAGCAGAGCCTTGTGTCAAAGTAGAAACTTCCACCCCTTGGCTGCGGGCAAAACCTAACGCAGCCGGGGTTGGTTGTCCCGAAGCATCAAAAGCAGCCTTAGCCGGCGGCCCCTTTATTTTGATCTGTCGTGCCTTCGTTTTATCTGCCAGGTTGCGTACCACCAGCACCAATCGCCGTGGGGTTCCCATGGTCTCCAGCTTACAAAACCCAAGGCGCTGTTTGGCCAGCATCTCCTCAGTCCGTGCCTTTAGCTGCGCTAATGTCGCTGACATTAGCCGGGCGGGTATCTCCTCACAACCGATCTCAACTACCAAATCACAGCTCATACTGTCGCCTCCTCTTGCTTAAGTAACGGGAAGCCCAACTTCTTTCGCTTGGCTACATAAGCATGAGCACATTTTCGCGCCAGCATCCGCACCCGCCCAATATAGCTTGTACGCTCTGTAACGCTGATAGCCCCCCGCGCATCGAGTAAATTAAAAGTATGAGAACATTTGAGAATATAATCGTAAGCAGGAAAAACAAGGCCTGCGGCCAACAGCCGCTCGGCAATACGCTCATAAGAATCAAACAGCGTATACAAGGTTTTCGGATCGGATTGTTCAAAGTTATAATGGGAATGTTCGAGCTCAAATTGATGACAAATATCCCCGTAGGTGATATCCCCCTGCCAAATTATATCGAAGACATTATCTTTTTCCTGGATAAACATGGCAATCCGTTCCAAGCCGTAAGTGATCTCTACTGATACCGGACGTGCATCTAAACCTCCAACCTGTTGGAAATAAGTAAATTGGGTAATTTCCATTCCATCGAGCCAAACTTCCCAGCCTATACCCCAAGCCCCCAGGGTCGGGGATTCCCAATTATCCTCAACAAACCGGATATCATGTTCTACTGGTATTAAGCCCAAAGCTACCAGGCTCAACAAATATAATTCCTGAATATTAGCCGGCGACGGCTTCATTATCACCTGGAACTGGTGGTGCTGATAGAGGCGGTTGGGGTTAGCACCATAGCGCCCGTCACTCGGCCGCCGTGAAGGTTCTACATAAGCAACTTTCCACGGTTCTGGGCCTAAAGTCCGTAAAAAAGTGGCTGGATTCATCGTCCCAGCACCTACTTCGATGTCATATGGCTGCTGTAGCACGCAGCCCTGTTGGGTCCAAAATTCCTGTAATTGTAAAATCATCTGTTGAAAATTCACAAGATCCCTCCCGTTGATGGTTATCAAACATGCTACCGGGCCTTTGCCATTTTTCTAACCCGGGCCGGCTAAAGACTAGTACCCGTCGTCTCTTTCACCAAGGCCAAAAAGGAAGCGGATTTCAGATCCTGCCCCAGCCGAGATCTAATCAAGCTGGCAGTAATATCTTTGAGTTGGGTACGCATCGTGGCTGAAACACGTAATTTCGTTGCTTGGTCAAATGGTGTGTTGAGTAAATAATCGAGTGCCGCCAAAGAACCAGCAGAAACTGCAAACGCATCGGAATCAGTGCGGCTACAGCCGAAGCATAGAGCACCGCCTTGGGCCGCACTAAAGCGCACCGCGTCTTTTAATACACCTCGGCAGTTGACGCACTGGCCCAGTTCCGGTTTATAGCCAAGCCGGGCCAGAAAACCCACTTCTACCGACCGCAAAATCAGCTCCAAGTCTCCGCCTCTAGATAAAGTCTCCAGCACGGCCAGCAAAAAAGGAAATAAGTCTCCAACCGGCTCCTCCTCCTCGGTCAAAGCATCCAGCAATTCTAATATATAGGCTCCGATTGCAGTTTTAATCAGGTCTTCTCGGATTGCTCGAAAAGACCCTATTATTTCGCATTGACTAATATTGTCCAACCCTTTGTTGCTAAAAAGCAGGTAATCGCCATGGGTGAACGGCTCCGCCCCGGCTCGCAACCGGTTTCGAGGCCGCCGGGCTCCACGGGCCACGGCCCGTACTTTTCCCCGCTGGTATGAATAAAGCGTCAGCAACCGGTCAGCTTCACCTAGGTTCCGGCTTCGGATCACCACCGCCTCCAAATTATATAAAGCCAATGTTCGGACTCCCCCTATTATCCTTCGCTATACCCCAACTCATGCAATGATCGGATCTGATCGCGCCAGTCCTCCTTAACCTTGACCCACAAGTCGAGATATACCCTCTGACCTAAAAGGTTCTCGATTCCTTGCCGCGCTCGTTGACCGATAGTTTTAAGCTGGCGCCCTCCCTGACCGATTATGATCCCTTTATGCGATTCCCTCTCCACCAGCACCGTAGCCCTTATATATAACGGGGCCCGCGGTTTACGCTCTTTCATCTCCTCAACCATTACCGCAACTGAATGGGGCACCTCATCACGGGTTAAGCGAAGCACCTGCTCGCGGATTAGTTCAGAGATAGCAAATTGTTTAGTCTGGTCTGTGACCATGTGGTCGGGATAAAGCTGCGGGCCTGCCGGTAAATACTGCGTTATTAATTCTAACAGCAAGGGTAGGTTTTTACCGGTTAAAGCCGAGATTGGCACGATCTCCTTATAATCACACAAACGGGAATATTCATCGAGGGCCAGTATTATTCGTTCATGGCTTGCAATGTCTATCTTATTTACCGCCTGCAGGACCGGTAGCCTCAGCTCGGACAGTTGCGCGCCTATGTAGCGATCGCCGGGCCCAAGCGGTGCCCCGGCATCGACTACGTGAATTACCACATCTACACCGCTTAACGCTCCTTGGGCCACTTTAACCATGTAGGTCCCAAGCCGATGCCTCGGCCGGTGGATGCCCGGAGTATCGGCAAAAATAATTTGGCGCTCGCTATCAGTATATATCCCCTGAATCCGGTTTCGAGTCGTTTGGGGCTTGTCAGTTACAATGGCGATTTTTTCCCCGACAAGGGAGTTTAGCAGTGATGATTTACCTACATTCGGACGCCCCACCAAAGTCACAAAACCACTGCGATGTTTACTCATTCAGCATCCTCCGTCAACAAAGCCGGCTTGAATGCCCGGGGTAATAAGTCCCGCAGCAAAGCCGTTTCTACCGTTCCCCTGCAGCCTCTTAAATACAAAACTAAATCCGGAGCAAATTCAAACAATACTTGCCGACAGATACCACAAGGATAAGCCGGGCGATCATCCGAAACCACTACCGCCAGAGCCGTAAAGCATCTTTCGCCGGAAGAGACGGCCTTGAAAACAGCCACCCGCTCGGCGCAAACTGTGGCCCCGTAAGATATGTTTTCGATATTGCAGCCGCTATATACTTTGCCCGAAACTGTTTGTAAAGCAGCCCCGACTCGGTAGTTAGAATAGGGAGCATAAGCCCTTTCTTGGGCCATCCGAGCTAACGCTATCAGTTCCGCCTGGTTTTGGTTCACCTTCTTACCTCCTAGGTGCAGTCCGGAAAAAAGAGCGTGTTCATTCCCAAATTACCTTCGCCCCGTAAGGCAGGACTTCGATCCAGCTTTGGCCCCGAGCAAACTTAATACTATCTCCATTCCTGTCTGTCCATTGAGTAGGCTCCGTTCGGCCGTGCTTTGCCCATTTCAGTTCATAGGTAACACCTTGTTGGAACATCCGGCCACTACCTTGTCCGACTAATTTTATCTCCAACCGGCCTTCCGGATCTATTACTTTGCCATCGACAAATTGAACTACAACATTTTTGGCTACTAGTTGCTGTCCGCTATCCTCATCCCGATGAGGCTTGCCGTTAACAAATCGGAGATAGCCGTTCACGGCCTCACTCCACTCGTATTCTACCACATAGCTGGGCGAAAATCGCAAGGTAGCTTTGTGAGCCCCGGATCCCAGCGGGCCGGCATCATCATCGTAAAAATCAAACTGTACCGGAGAAGGCCCCATAAGCAAGCCCCGTTCCTCCAATTCGGAAAACAAGCGTTCTGTACTGGTGTAAACATTATGGGGCTCTTTTTTTGTTCGAACGCGCCAGTACACCTGGGGTAGGTAAAATTCATTGAGAGAAATTACCTTGAGGTTGCTTATATCCTGTTTGGCTTGAGGGCTGTAGCCGCAATGAGCGAACGCGGCATTAAACTCCAATGCCTTTTCCAAAAAATAAGGGCGGGCGCTGCGCACCGATCCTAAAATCGGTGCATCTTGATGCACAAATACAGGCATTAAGCGGGTAATTCCGCCTTCGGCCAACATTTCAAATACTAAGCATGCATGACCCACCCCCGTCGGCTCCGCTACAGTCGGTATATTACCTATTATCACCGCCAGCGGCCGGCGGTTGATCAAATCAGGATCCGTAACCGGAAGGCCGTCTAGCGGACAAAAAAATTGTTCTGTCGGTGTGTCGTTGTCCTTTATTTGAATCGGGTCGTCGTTTAAATTCGACCCTACTTCCGGCTGACGCCGGCAACCGACCAGAGCAGACAACATGATCAGCGCCACCAGAAGGATCGGGAACCACACTTTGTACCGCCGCATTGTTATCCCCCCACAATACCGCGCTCTTCATAGGCCGGCAAGGTAATATCTTCTTCCTGTTCTACCTCTAAGCGGATCCCAGTGGCTTTAAACTGGGCTCTGATTAGGTCCAAGCTGCTATCTAATATTTCAGGATCGCCCACAGCATATACTGTCACCGGATTGACAACGATTGGCTTTTGGTTCACCAAAATTACCGGGCCGGCACAACGAATCGAGGAAGTAGCAACAATCCTTTGCCGGTCAACAGCCACACCAACGGCCCCGGCGGCAAACAGTTCATTGACAATATCGAGTATATCAAAATCATGCACAATCTCGCTGTTGCTGGCGCTCCCTTCAGCATCATATAAACGGACAACAATGCCGCTGCCGCTAAACGGGGCCAGCCCGGAAATGGCTTTTGTTTCCTGTAGCCGCGCCCGTAAAGCATCAGCTTCTTGTTCGAAATATTGCAGTCGTTCCAACACCGAAATGGGCGTAACCAAGCTGGCCCGGCCGTCGACCACCTTAACTTCAGTTACCTGCCCCAGTGAAGCCAGCGATTTGCTTCCCTTTATCCGCTCCCTAGTCTCTTGCGATAACAGCCGGAACGGGTCGTCTATTTCAAGGCCATTTTCTTCACTGCGGCGGATGATGATCGTAGCTTCCCCCATCATGTTGGACAGACGAGGATCTTGGCGAACAAGGGACAACAATTCCTCCCGGCGCAGGTTTTCCTGCTCCCGCAAAATAACATCTTGGGTTTCCCGCCCAAACCGAAGCATTACTTGCGCTACTTGCTCCGGGTTCCCGGCTTGCCGCAATTCGAGCTCGAACCTTGCCAATGCCTCCCGGACGGCACGATTTTGTTCCACTCCCAAATCCCGGGCTGTACGCTGATTGTAGTTCACCAATAGCTCACCGGCATTTTTGGCCGCCTCCAGCGGCATTATCCGGCAAGGTACCTTGATATAGCCGGTAAAGATCCCCAGCGCTAGGCCATTAACAATAAAAAGTATTAAGACCATAATCGTCAATACCCTAAGTGACAACAATGTTCTTTGGGCTGAACGGGTTAGTTGTTGTTGGGCAGCAATTTTGGGCACTCGGCTCACCTTCTTTCCCTGAATCCGGATAAGTTTGGTTTTAATTTATCAAAATGATAGTTAGGCTTAAATTTAGGATCTGCCTTTAAGTATGCCACAGCTAAGAAGCCGAGACAAGCTGTCAGCCCGAAAAACACCCAGCAGCCGCGGCCCAAATAAAAAAAGAGCTACAATCAGCGCCACTAAGGCCGTTACCAGGACCGCAGCTGCGGCTACATCCTTAGCTTGTTTAGCCAAAGGGTGATAGTGCGGCTGGCACAAGTCTATTGCAGTTTCCAAAGCTGTATTGATCAGTTCAACCGTGATAACCAAAGCAATCGTCAGGATAACAAGGACCAGCTCTTCGGCTGTAAAAGCCAGCACATGGGCTAAAATCAACGCTGCTACCGCCGCTAACGCATGGCGGCGGATATTTTTTTGGGTCTGCCAAGCCCAGCGAAGACCAGCCCAGGCAAAGCTCAAACTTTCCCTAAAAGAACGATTATGCACTGGAGCCACCTCTGCTTTGCCAGCCTAACCCTAGCTCGGCCAGAATTTCCCGCTGGCGGGTTTGCATCCGCTTCTTCTGGCTCCCGGTCAGATGGTCGTAGCCCAATAAATGTAAAGTACCATGGATGAGCAACCAGGCCAGCTCCTCGTTTACGCATTTCCCCCGCTCTTTTGCTTGCTGCGTTGCCTGTTCAACCGAAATAACCACATCTCCCAACAGATCTATCTCCGCCGGCAAGCACAAAGGCGTATCTCCTTCCCGCTGAGAAAATGCGAGCACATCGGTCGGGGCATCAATTCCCCGCCATCGTTTGTTCAAGCGCCGAATTTCAGCATTATTTACCAACAGAACGCTTAGCTC
>JAAZKX010000016.1 GCA_012799605.1 Bacillota bacterium
AATGGGCAGTTTGTGTAGGGGCGGCCCTCTGTGGCCGCCCGAGGGGAGCGCACAAGCTGCGCTTTGGGGATGGTTGGGCAGCCAGGGGTGTGGTCAATGGGGGTGCGCGGTACGTTGATGAAGGTGCTCGTTTTGGGGAACACGGGCCGGCGCGGAGGCCGGCCCCTACGCATGGGGGCGGTGGTTGTTAATAAAGTGTGTTTATAAAAAATGGGCAGTTTGTGTAGGGGCGGCCCTCTGTGGCCGCCCGAGGGGAGCGCACAAGCTGCGCTTTGGGGATGGTTGGGCAGCCGTGGGTGTTAGGGGGGTACGGGCAAGGTCAATGAAGGTGCTCGTTTTGGGGAACACGGGCGGGGACGGAGCCCCGCCCCTACGAGATGGTACGGGGTATGTTGATGAAGGTGCGGGATATGGGGGCACGGGCCGGCACGGAGGCCGGCCCCTACGAGATGGTGCGGAGTATGGGGAACGGGCCGGCACGGAGGCCGGCCCCTACGCATGAGTGCGGTGGTTGTTAATAAAGTGTGGCCGGCTTGAAAAGTTTATTTTAGCCAGGCGAGCCACTTTTGTTCCAGGGCTGCTGGTGATGAAATTCCGATTTTTTGAAGTGCTTGGCTGAAGGTGGCGCCACCTGCGAGGCTATCGACGATGGTGCTGATGGCATTGGGGCCTCCGGCGGCTACTAGATATTCTACTAGCGACAGCGATTGTCTATAGGCCAACTGTTCGTTGTCCAGCTGGTTAAATTGCTCCAGCTGGGGCAGTGTATACAGCAGGGCCGGGTCGAGGTCGTGGTAGGCGCTCTGCGCTGCCTGGCAATGTTGTTGTTCTCGATACTGGGCCAGGCCTTCGCTGAACCAGCGGGGATAGTTGCCGGCTGTTTTATAGTCTAAAATCAGGTGGCTGAGTTCATGCACCATCAGGCCGGTCGCCCAAAATATTTGGCCCAGCTGCCAGCTGTCGCGGGCCTCGATCCAGGCTGATGGTGATAGTACCTGGATTGCGCCGCCCCAGTACACACCCAAAGCCGATTCCTGCGCTGACCAACCGAAGACAGCATTCAGCTCTGCGCTGGATGGATAAATAACCACCAGTATTTGGCCCGGAGGGGTATAATTTGCCTCCCGGGTTAAAAGGTGGTAGGCTTTTTCGGCCGCAGTGAGCACTAGCGGAGCTATGGCCTCGTCCTGGGGCCGGTATTTGATTATATAATGATCGCTGGTTAGGCTTGGCCAAGAAGATAGCTGTTGCTCGAGGCGCCAGCGGGAAATCTGCAAGGCCCCGCGATAGGCAACCGGCCAGAGGCTGGTACCGAGCAGAAAGATGGTCAGCGCCAGGGCTAAACTTATTACAGCTATCTGGGCCCGGGACTGGTGCCGACTGTCCGCCAAGGGCAGTGCCGGTTTGCCGATCACGGTAATCCCCCTCTCCCGATAAAATTATGGCAAGTGGTACTTTTTGCTCAAGTTTTTCAGCCCCTCCGGGGCCGGGGTAATTTTATCAGCCGCAATCTACAGGCCCGGCCGGTTTAGCCGGCGGTATGAGCTGCAGCTTGAGGACGCGTTTGTTCCCTTCATCGACAACAAAAACACTACCGTCCGGGGCTATACTGATCGCTCCGGGACGGTCAAATTCGACTGTATCGAGCCCCTGCAGGCGGTACATGGCTATTGCTGTCCCTGCGGGCTCAAATAATTGAAGCCGGTTGTTATAGGTGTCGGCTATTAGAATATCCCCGGCGGCGGTCAAGGCGATGCCAGCTGGGGTATGCATCAGCTCGCTGGGCCCTTTACCCATGCGGCCGAAATCATAGGCGCCTTCTTCGGTCGGGCGGCCGTCCCGCTGTGGCAGTACCATGATTTTGCCTACGCCGTTGGCGCCATGAGCCAGGTACAAAGTCTTATTCGGATCTAAAACCAACGCCCCGGGCCAAGCGAACGGCCACAGATCGATCTGGCCTTCCAAGGTGCTTTCGATTGTCCAGATTTTTTCTCCGCTGGGGGAAAATTTCATCACGGCATGGGCCGAGATATCATAGTGGGCGCCGCTTATGCCCACGTAAACGTTGCCCTCTTCATCTACGCCTAAAGCGCTCAGTGGTTCGTCATAACCGTCTTCGAGGCTGAAATAGGCGCTGAATTCTTGCCGCCGGCCAAAAACAGCCAGTGGTTCACCGGTCGGGCTCAGCTTTTGGATCCGGGAGTTACCATCGTCGATTACGTACAGATTATCCTCTTGATCGATAACGATCTCGCGCGGGTGCACAAACTGCCCCAAGCCGCTGCCTTCCTCCCCTATTTCCCCAACCGGCGTGTTTAAATCTGTAGCGGAAAAAACGAACAGCCGCTGGCGGACATCATCGCTGATATAAACCTGTCCGGCGCTGTTTACGGCCACTCCCGCCGGCGAGGGTATAATATCGCCGCTTATAACCGCGGCCAGCTTCACTTCGCCGTAGCCTTCTTCATCTAATGCGGCTGTTGACGGCGGCGGTGTATCGCCATCGTTTCCGGGGGTCAGTAGGCCACAGCCTGTCAGGATGATCATTAGCACCACCACCAGCATACCTTTTAATTTGCCTGCTCGCACAGCCTGCCTTCCTCCTTTCTGGTTATAAACCGGGCCGGCCGACAAATACCCACTTAATTGGATTGGACAGGAGCTGCCAGCGGCGGAAAATCACTTCCGCTTTCCCATCTCCGTCTATATCAGCCACTGCCAATATCTCTTCGTCCCCGCTGCCGGAAATTATCCGCTCTGTCCAGCCCTCCGGGGAATATTGATAGATGGCATATCGGCCCGGTTCGCTGGTCGGGCTAATTAAGATCGGGTTTTTATCGGCATCGGTCCCGGCGAAAACGTCCCAGCCCAGACTCGCCGTAGCCGACGAGCTTTGCCATAATTTGCGCAGTACGCCTTCCTGCCAAGTATAAACATAAAGCGAGGGGCTGTGGCCATCGCGGAAAATAAGCTCTAATTGACCGTCGCCGGTGACATCCGCGGCCAGGGCCGAAGCATAAGAAGATCCGATTCCTAAATTGCTCGCCGTCTCGACATATGCCCCCTGCTGCCAGCTAAATACAGTCAAGCCATCGTGATTAAAAGCTAAGATATCATCACTTCCGGTGGCACTTAGATCGGCCAATAAAATTTGGCGGGCATTAAAGTCTACTTCGCCTTTTTTGAAATATGTGTCCCCGTTCCACTCCCAGATAATAATGGAGGCGCTTTCAAGCTGGTCCCGGCCCGGGCCATCAGCCCCGATCAGGGCCAGTATCTGTCCCCGGCCGTTGCCGGTGGTATCGCCAGCGGCTATATCGACTAAGCTGCCGCCGATGCCTTGCCAGCCCAACTGATCCAGGCTCCCGTCTTTTTCGACAAAAATATACAGTCCTTCTTCTGTACCTACAATTAGATGCAAACTTTGCCCTTGATCTACGGCCGCTAGCTGAATCCGCGGCTTGGAATAAAACTTTTGGGTCCAAATTTGCTCAAAGCCTCTACTTCGCCGTTTCCAAACGCTGACTTGTTTATCGTGGGTAAAGATCAATTCGTGGACGCCATCGCCATCCAGATCGCCGGTTAATACTTGATCCGGAAAGCCTTCCCGCAGCCCGATGCGTTCTTCTTGGGCCAGCCAGTAGCTCCAAGGCCAGGAATCCTCGGCCGCCTCGGCAGCTTCGGCGAGCTGTTCGCCCAGCCGGTGGTATAGCTCCGGTGTGACCGGTTGGGGGCGCACCGGTGTCGTCAGATCGATAGCCCCGGCCCCAATGGTCTCCAGGGAGCTGCCTTCGAGTAAAAATTGCACTGCTTGTATGCTCTCAAATTCGCCCAAGGTATTGGCCACGGAATAAATCGTATCCAGCTCACTGGCCAGGCCGCCCCAATGATTGTCGCGAAATTCGCGCGAAAAATCGACGTAGGCAATGCCGTCCAAAATAGTAATATCTTTAAGGCAAGTGCCCGGAGGCAATACTTTATGGCCCCGATGGGTTTTTAGCGAACCGCGACTAAGTTCCCCGACCGCTGCTCTGGCTACGGCCACGGTAGACGGGATTGACCGTAGCTCAACTTCGTCGCGGCCGTTATGGACAAAATGCAATCTTAATGTGAGGGTTTCACCAGCCGGGCTTGGCTCCGGAATCGGTTCTGCCATCCCGGTCGGAACCGGGGCTTGGGGCCGGCTGCAGCCGGCCGCCGCCACCGACAAAACGGTAACAAGAACTATTGCGATGATAGCCTTGGGGCTCAGTGAATATTGAACCAAAGCTCGGCTTCCTTTCTTCTTAATAATTTTTTCAGCGAAACCGGCCCAAGCTGACCTCGGGCTACCGATCAAACTGCTGACGCTAAAATGAGGCTACCGGATTCAAATAATCGGGCGCTATAGGTTCTGACAGTACCCGATGACCGCCGATGCTGGCCCCTTTTTCTCCCTCGATCAGGATTTGTACCTGCTTGACCCCCGGCAGCTGGCCCAGTGAATGGACCACGGCATCGACGGTGAGCCGTTCGGCCGCACTGCCGCCGCTGTGATTGTCGCGGAGCTCGCGGGAAAAATCGACTGTGAGTGTTCCGTCAGCCAAACTTAGGCCCAGGCAGCGGGTTCCGGCCGGGATCACCGGATCGAGCCCTGATTCTTCTTTGGGCCCGCTGATCAGCTCATCGACAACAGCCCGGGCTACTTCTTTAGTTTTGGGTACGAACCGTGTTATCGGCACTAGATAAGTAGCCGTAGGCTCGGCAAAATAAAGGGTAAGAGCTATGGCCTCGGCCGGATCAAGGACCGGGTCGCCATCCCATGAAATCCAATTGAGGTAGGATCCGGACTCTAGCGGGCGGCTGATGTCTACATGCCCGGCTAAGCTGTCTTTGGTTTGGCCATCGACCAAAATTTGTACCCGGTCAATTTTCGGCTCGGCAAACTGGGTTAAGGTCAGGACCAAGCTATTTAGGGCAAACCCCTCCCCCGCACTGCCGAAGACGCCGCTTTTGAGGTTGGCGATATTTACCATTGCTTTACCGTTTTTTACCGGGCCGACCAGCTCCAGCCGAGTTCCTTCAGGCCAGGGCGATAAGGTGGCTCCGCTTTGGTCCGGCCAATCGGTTAAAGCTTGGACTGCTTGATTGGGCCGGTCTTGGGGCCGGTCGGCTTCTACGGTCAGGGGCACCAGATACATAAGATCCGGCGTTATCCCCCAGATATTATAGGTAACCTGGGGGCTCTTTTTCGGTGTGGCCGTCGATTGTGCGTCGCCGGCTCCATTATGGGAAGGCTCGGCCGGCGGCTCCGCTAGTGACTGTTCGCGAGTACAGCCTATCGCAATCAGGCTTAAACAAAGGACTACTGGTAACAGTCTGGACATTATCTGTCTGAACATGGTTGTTCCCCCTTACTGATCGGTTAGATGCCCCGCCGGGCTCGGTTCTAAATCCAGTATAAAGGGCAGGTCTTAAATAAGGGTTAAGGAAAGATAAAAGACTGTTACGACTGTTACGATGGATGCACCCGGGGCAGGGTAAAGCTGAACTTGCTGCCAACGTTTGGTTCGCTGTCCACGCTGACGGTCCCGCCATGTTCGCTAATAATATCTTTGACGATAGCCAAGCCGAGGCCGGTTCCGCCCAAGGCCCGTGACCGGGCTTTATCTACCCGATGAAAGCGGTCGAACAGATGGGGCAGGTCTGCTGCCGGAATACCGACTCCGGTGTCGGCGACTGCGACTTCTATTTGCTTTTTCCCGGCCCGAGCACTGACTGTGATTTCACCGCCGGGCGGGGTGTATTTGATGGCGTTGTCGATTAGATTGAGCAGTACTTGCTGGATTTGATCAGGATCGGACAAAACCGGCGGCAGTGTCGCGGGCAGGCGGTAGCTGAGCTTAACCTGTCCGGCGGCGGCCCGGGGCATCAACTGTTCCACTGCCTGGATAATAAGCCCGCTTAAATCAAGCAGCCTAAGATCCAACGTCAGCTCCCGGGCATCTATTTTGGATAGGTCCAAAACATCGGCCACCAATCTGGATAAGCGGTCAGTTTCTTGTTCGATAATTTTGACGTAGCGGCGGGCGGTAGAATTTGCGGCCAATTCGTCTTGCAAGGTAACGGCAAACCCTTTAATGGAAGTAAGGGGCGTGCGCAGCTCATGGGATACGTTGGCCAAAAATTCGAGGCGGCTTTCGGCTAATCGTTTCAAGTCGGAGATGTCGCGCAGGACAGCTACAGCCCCTCGTTGTCCTGACAGGGAGTCCCAGGGGGTTATTTGGGCCCGGTAAAGGACATCACTGCCTGGTAAGGTCACTTCTATTTTGCGGATTTGGGCGCTATGGCCGGCCTCGTGCAGAGCCCGGGCCAATTCGCTGTCTTTTATAACCGGCGGCAGCGGTCGCCCGATGAGATCGGTATCCTGGCTACCCATCACCGCCGCCAAGGCTGGATTTACTAATACCACCGTCCCGGTTTCATCGACGGCGAGCAGCAAATCTTCTATGCTAGAGAGTACGGTATACAGCTTGAGCTGCTCTTCTTTGATCGATCGCATTGTAGCTGCCAGCCGCTCGGTAAGGTAATTAAACGCGACTGACAGCTCTTCAACTTCGGTCGGCGGACGAGGGGTGAGTCGGGGTGAAAAGTCGCCTTGGGCTAACTGCCGCGATACAGCGGTAACTTCGGCCAGGGGCTTGGTAATATTGCCGGCTAAAAGTGTACCTAACAGCAAGGCCAAAATCAGCGCTAAGGCGCCGCCGAGTATGATAAAATTTTTCGTCACTCGCAGGGCCGCATCGAGATCGGCCAGGGATGAGGTCAGATGAACGAGGCCCACCACTTGTCCCTGGGCTGTGAGCGGGGCCGCTACATAAAGCACTCGGCTACCGTCTTGCCAGCCCAGCTCGCTGCTGATTTCCCCGCCGAGGGCCTGCTCTACCAGCGGGCCGCTGACGATCTCACCCAGCGTGCGCTCTTGCGGTAGTCGGGAATCACCCACTACTACGCCTTGAGCATCTAAAATCCAAACCTTGGCATTAACATCTTGACCGAACCGCTGCGCCAAGGCATTGCCTAAAAAAGAAAGTTCCGCGTAGTGGGAAAAAACCCGGGCGTGGGCCTTGAGTTGGGCCTTAACCTCGCGGATCTGGTAATAATTTAGCGATTGAACTAAAAAAGTGCCCAGCAGGCTGACGGTCAAAATCACTAAAGCCACGTAGCTGATTGTCAGCCGGCCGCGAATTGAGCGTAGCATGATTAAAACTCCCGAAATTTATAGCCGACGCCCCAGACGGTGAGGATATGGGTGGGGGAACTGGGATCTTCCTCCACCTTTTCCCGCAGGCGCCGGATATGGACATCGATAGTTTTAGAATCGCCAAAAAAATCGTAGCCCCATAGCCGTTCCAATAAGATTTCGCGCGAAAACACGCGGCCGGGGTTTTTGATCAGTAGATTTAGAAGTTCGAACTCTTTCGGGGTCAGATCTACCTTTTGGCCCCCGGCTAACACTTGATGCCGGTCCAGATCGAGCTGAATCCGGCCGCGGCTGATGATCCGGCTGTCTAGCTGGCTGGCCTGGTCGACCCGGCGCAGGATCGCTTTGATGCGGGCTACCAGCTCCCGGGGATTAAAAGGCTTGGTCAGATAATCATCGGCCCCCAGCTCCAGCCCCAGAATCTTATCGACGTCATCATCCCGGGCTGTTAGCATTATTATGGGTACTGAGGTACTGCTTCTCAGCTCCCGGCAGACCTCAAACCCGTCTTTGCCGGGCAGCATAATATCCAAAACAACCAAAATCGGCTGCTCGGAGGCAGCGAGTCGAAGCGCTGTTTCACCATCGCCGGCAGTTATTACCTCAAATCCTTCTTTTTTCAGATTGATCCGTACAAACTCCACGATAGCCGGTTCATCGTCAACTACTAAAATTTTATCTGGCAGCTTGCTTCCCTCCCCCGTTTATAATCGTCTAATAAAAGTATAACGGCCTCAAGTGGCCGCTTCAAGGGAAGGTGTTGCCATTTATAGCAATTAAAGAATAAATAATAAAAGAGCGCGGATTTTGTCCGCGCTATCTGAGAGGGGGTTCAAAGGTTTTCGCTTGGGTTCATTGATATGATAGCACACGGTATTTACAAGCCAATTACCTCCAGTTTACAACTGCATTACATTTTCCACGATTTTGCCGGTCTGCTGCGTACTAAACGCTATCATTAGTCTACATAGGGGCGGCAGCTCATATATAAATGGTAGGTATAAGGATAGTTTGCGGGGGGTGCAAAGATGCGGGTTGTGTTTTTTCCGCTACCGTCCAAACAGTTTCGTCAACGAATTTTGGGGGTGGCTTTAATCATTGTTTTGGCCCTGTTGGCTCTTTTGTCGGTGGAAGGGGTAAAAAAGATGGTTCCTACTTTGGCCGGCAGTGACAATCCTTTGTTTCAAGTGAAAACTGACAGCCAAGTGGCTTCTTTGGCAATAAATGTTGCCTGGGGAGAAGAATATATACCCGATTTGCTGGCTACCTTGGCTGCCGATGAGGTTAAGGCAACTTTTTTTATGGTCGGTGAATGGGTAAATCAGTTTCCCGAACTTACACAAAAAATTGCGGCTGGGGGCCATGAATTGGGCAACCATAGTTTTTCGCATCCTTACCCAACCCAAATCGGGGCCAAGGAGCTGGCCGCGGAGATCAAGGATACGGAAACGTTGTTGGTGGAGCTGACCGGGCAACGAAACCTCTTGTTCGCCCCGCCTTATGGTGAGTGGGATGAGCAGGTGGTGCTCACTGCGAGTGAACTGGGCTATCATACGATTATGTGGACCATCGACACTATTGATTGGCAAAAACCCGGGGTAGGGGTGATAGTTGAGCGGGTGCTCGCTAATCTGGCCCCGGGCAGCATTATTTTGATGCATCCTACCGAACAAACAGTAGCAGCCCTACCGCAAATTTTGGCGGGGGCTGCCGAGCAGGGCTTTAGCTTTTTGACTGTCAGCCAGCTGATGGAAGAAGGCGGGCCTTAGTTTTTGGGGCGCCGGTAGAAAAAGGGGGCCATCGGTTCCAGCCCGTAGCTGGCAGGTTTGAAAATCTGTTCGGTTGCGCCGGTGAATAAAATACCACCCGGGCGGAGGGCCCGGGCAAAGCGCTGATAGAGCCTTTCTTTGGCCTGTTCGGTAAAATAGATAACTACATTGCGGCATAAAATAAGGTCGAAGTCGCTGTCGTAGGCATCACGCAGCAGGTCATGGCGTTTAAAACGCACTTTTGATTTGAGCTCGGGCCGAACCTCGTAATAGCCGTCCTCAAAGGTAAAGTAGCGCTGTTTGAGTTTAGCGGGCACGTTTTTAAGCCGTTCGGCCGGATAGCGTCCGATGGCTGCCGCGGCCAGTGCTTCTTGATCGAGATCGGTAGCCAAGACGGGCATAATTTGGCCGGGGACGTTTTCGGCCAGCAATATGGCCAATGAATACGCTTCTTCTCCGGCCGCACTGCCGGCGCTCCAGGTCTTCAGCTGAAGGCGTCCGACCAGCAGCTGGGGAAGGTAACGGTTTTTCAATTCGTCAAAGCGCTCGGGATTACGAAAAAACTCAGACACATTGATCGTCAACCGCTCTAAAAACTCCCGCAGGCAGTCCGGATCTTGTTCTAGTAGGCGCAGATAAGCCTCAAAGCTGTCCGCCCCGCGCAGGGTTTTTAGGGTATTGATGCGCCTTAACATTTGGCGTTCTTTGTAGGCATTGAGATCGATTCCGGTACGCTTTAAGATGGACGCTTTGAATTCCGGCCAACCTTGCATTAAATCTCCCTCCATGGGTCAAAAACGGGGACAGGTTATCCTGCCCCCGTTCAATCATCGCTGTTCAAAGTATAAAAGTGGGTTTTTAGGTGATCCGCCCTCTCGTACTTCAAAGTGTAGATGAGGCCCGGTACTGCGACCGGTAGATCCCACTAGGCCAATTGTCTGGCCTTGTTGAACGGCTTGGCCTTCCTTTGCTGTAATTTGGGACAAGTGACCGTATAAAGTGGAGCTGCTGCCGTGACTGATAATGACACACTTGCCATAGCCGCCATACCAGCCGCTGAATGTTACGATGCCATTATCCGATGCTACTACCGGCGTGCCTTGAGGTGCCGCAATATCAACCCCGGCATGGTAGCCGCCACTGCGCGGCCCGAAGCGAGATGTAATTTGACCGCCGCGGCTGATGGGCCAGGCGTAACGCCCGGTGGCCACTATTTGCGGCTGTTTGGTTCCGACTGCAACTATCTGGGTCGAAGGCTCTTGCTCGATCTGTTCAGCGACGATGGTTTGTTCGACGATCTTCCCATTTTCTTTGATGATGTTGTAGGTAACCCGCTTGGTGCCCGGCTTACCGGCAACCCGTACACGGCGTTCGTAGGTGTAAAGGCTGCTGTCTCGAACAATATCGGTACGGAAGGGAATATCCTCTTCCACGGTCTTGTTTTCTTTGCTGACTACGTTCACGTAGGGCACCGGTACGACCAGGCTGATCTTCTGGCCGATCTGCAAGTTTTCCGTGATTCCGGGATTGGCGGCCCGAATATCATCTACGTACATATCATGGGCCCGGGCAATGGACCATAAGCTATCGCCGGATCGTACCTCATACTCTCGGTTTTCGGTGGTGCCGCAGACAAGGTAAGTCACCGCATCGTCCACTGAAAGTAAGCTGTCTCGTTTGGCGGTACGAGCTACTGGTTTTACGGTTTCTATGAGATAAAGATCCTCCAGCTCCGATCCAGCCTCGAGGGGATAGTAGTTGAGAACCTTCTCCAGCACAGCTTCAGCGTCTTCCTTTGTAGCTAAGGTAACCACAGCCTGACCATCAACTTCCAAGGCCCAGCCTTCCTCTAGCTGGAGCAAAGCATAAGTAAATTGGTTTTTAGCTCTTCGTATGTAGTTACTTCTGCTTCGGCCCGTTTTATCCGATTGAAGCTGAGAACGGCATTTTGTTCCTCCAAGCTGCCATCAGCGGCTAAAATGCTGTGCGCCAATTCTTCGGCCTGTTTCTGATCCAAGGTACAGCCGATAATTTTACCGTCTACACAGATTTCCCAAGCCGGACGGTTGGGCAGAACAAGCAGCGCGGTCAATATCAGAAGAAGCGATGCTGCGGCTAATAGGTAGCGTTGCCGGCAAAAAAAACGTTTAGCAAGCTCTAGCACCCGATCGGCAGACAACCCCAACTGGTTTTCCGTTTTCGTCAGTCTCACCTCCAAATACGGTTACAATGGTTAAAATGGCGATAAGTTATGGAATATACATTCGACATTTAGGCCTTATTTCCTGCTGCCGGGCATTAACATTGGCCGGGCATTGGCCGGGCGGTTAGCCCCAAAGAAGCAGTAGTTCGCGGACTAGCCAGGCAGCCAAAACAGCTGTCCGCTCGCTGGGATCAAAAGGCGGACACACCTCTACGATGTCGACCCCGATGATATTTAAACCGCGAAGCAGTTTTAGGGCCGCCAACATGGTGCTTATTGTCTGGCCGCCGGGCTCCGGGGTACCGACGCCGGGGGCAAAAGCTGGGTCAAAAACATCTATATCAATTGTTAGGTAAAGTGGTCGGTTCGCCAGCAATGGGCAAACTTGTCCCAGCGGCTCTAAGACCTCGAAGGGGTAAAAATTGGTGTGGGTACGGGCATAAGCCAGCTCGGCGGCGGTGGCTGAACGGATTCCGAATTGATAGATATTAGCCGGCGCTACTACTTGAGCGAGGCGGCGCATGACTGTAGCATGAGACAGTGTTTCGCCCTCGTATTGGCACCTTAGATCGGCATGGGCATCGAACTGAAGTAAAGCCAGGTCAGGGCCGTGGGCGGCGACTAGGGCCTCCACCGCCGGTAGGGTGAGTAAATGTTCGCCACCTAAGATAAAAGGGATGCAGCCGGCTTGGGCCAGCTCCGCTACCGCTGTCCGGATGACAGCCAAGGAGCGCTGCAGTCCACCTGCTGGCAGAATCAAATCGCCGAGGTCAAAAAATGGTACCTCTTTGAGATCCTGCTCCTGATACAGACTAAATTCCTCGAGCACATGCGAAGCCTGCCGGATCGCCTGCGGTCCACGGCGGGTGCCGGGGCGATAGCTGACGGTAAGATCAAGAGGTACGCCGAGAAGACAAAAGCCGCCGCGCTGAAGGCGGGAGCGGGCGCCGAGAAAGCGGTTAGTTTGGCTGTATAAGGGTTGGCTATCCTTCATGGCTTGGCTACCTCTTAAAGAAGGTCTTGGAGAAATCGAGGTAAGACAAATGCAGCCCGATGCAGATCGGGGGTATAGTAACGGTAACCTAAGTCGGCAATTTTGTCCGGGTTGACCTCAAGGGGATCATAACGCTTTGAGCCTAAGGTGAAACTCCACAGCCCGCAGGGGTAAGTTGGTATGTTACAGATATACATCCGGGTTAAGGGAAAGGCTGCTTTAATGTTGTGGTAGATTTCCGGCAGGGTAAGTCCGAAATTAAGCCAGGGGGATTCGGTTTGGGCGACGAATATACCGTCGTCTTTTAGGGCCCGGGCGGCCTGACGGTAAAATTGAGATTGAAATAAACCTACTGCCGGCCCTACCGGATCGGAGGAGTCGATAATAAGGACATCGTATTCATTTTGGCACCCGGCGATATACTCGATTCCATCTAAATGATGAATGGTGACCCGCGGATCATTGAAGCCAGAGCTTAGCTCAGGCAAATACTGCTTGGCGGCGGCCACCACCTCGGGGTCTATTTCTACTATGTGTATTTCCTCCACGCTGCGATGTTTGAGCGTCTCCCGCACAGTGCCGCCGTCACCGCCTCCGATTATGAGCACTTTTTGTGGCTGCGGATGGGTAAACAAAGGCACATGGGCGATCATTTCATGGTAGACATACTCATCAGCGATGGTGGTTTGAACAGCACCATCTAAAATAAGAGCCCGGCCAAAACGCTCGGTCTCCACTACCAAGAGTTCTTGGAACTTGGTTTTTTTATGGGCCAAAACTTGTTTGATCCGATATTTGACCGCCAGATTTGAATTTTCGGTTTCGGTAAACCAAAGGTTCAAGTAAAATGCACCTCCTACAATACGGCTGCTCACTTGGCACCGGGTCATAAGTATTATACCAGACCGAGAGCAAAAAACACAGATTTTGTCAAGGCGTTCCCTTCTGTTCGGGGGAGTTCTTGTCGGTAGGGGCTGGCTCGGTTATAATCAAATCAGATTGGCAATAAGGAGGATAACAGCGTGCAAAAACTGATCTGCGGAAAAACGAAAGACGTCTACCTACAGCCCGATGGACACTTGCTGTTGGTATTTAAGGATACAGTCACCGGAACGGCCGGAAAGATAGACCCTGGCGCTAATGAGGTGATCGGCGAGCTGGCTGGTAAAGGACAGGGATCGTCCAGTTTGAGCATACACTTTTTCAAACTTTTGACAGAGAAGGGTTTACCTACCCATTTTATCAAACCAGGGCCGGAGCCAAACACGATGGTGGTAAAAAAAGCCCGCTCCTTCGAATTGGAGGTGATCTGCCGTAAACAGGCCCGGGGCAGCTTTGTTCGCCGTTATGGTAAGTGGGTAACAGCCGGCACCCCATTGCCTTCGCTGGTGGAATTTACTCTCAAAGACGATAAGCGCGGTGACCCGTTTATCAATGAAGATACTTTGGTCGCCTTGGGCATTTTAGCAGCCGATACGATCTTAGCCTTGAAAAAAATAGCCCAACAGGCTACTTCGATTTTGAAAGCTGATCTGGCCGCCAGGGGGCTGGAGTTGCTGGATATCAAATATGAATTTGGGGAAGTTGACGGCCGGACGGTAATTATCGATGAAATTTCCGGCGACACTATGCGGGTGATGCAACATGGCCGCATCCTGCAGCCTGATGAATTGTGCAGTGCTTATTACAACTCCCCCTGCCGGCAGCGCTAGGGGGGCTAGGATGCTCATTTATCTGGGCGCTTATTAGTCGACAGGTCCTATAATATCTCTTTATTTATGTGCACTACGCTAAAGCGGCCGTCTTTTTCCATAAAATCCAATAGCTGATCTAGCTGCCGGTCGACATGAGCGGTAGCGTTAGCGACGCAGGCAACCCCGATTACGGACCAGCGATGATGATCTTGGCGATCAACCTCCGCTGCGGAGACGTTAAATCTTTTTCTGATCCGGTCAACGAGGCTACGCACCACCTGTCTTTTTTCTTTCAATGAACAGATGCCGCCTAAGTGAATTTCGATCATCAGGGTCCCCACAACCATCCGGATCCCTCCTGTTTCACTGCGGTTCCATAAATCTAACTCATTACATTCGCATTGGATAGCCTGTTTTAGCTTAATACCGGAAAAAGTAAAGCCCCCGCAAACGGCGCGGGGACAATCTTTTTAGCCTGGAGCCGATGAAGGGATTCGAACCCCCGACCGGTGCATTACGAATGCACTGCTCTGCCCCTGAGCTACATCGGCCTATAGAAATTAAATTATAAATATACTTTGGAGTATCAGTTATATTATACTGGCTTAGGTTAAGATGCGCAAGGGGAAGGCCGCCTGAGCCGGCGGCGGCCGAACAACCAGCAGGGGCGGTTTTGGTTTGAGTTATCAGTAGCCTAGTTCTTCTTTAACTAAAATTACTTTAAGGTCGGTTAGCTTAGGCCGGCGTTTTATAATCGAGGTTACCGAACACATACGGTTGGGAGAATCACAGTCGTTACAGCTGCCGGTGATGCCGCAAGGCGTGCCCGTATTTAGACGCCGGGCGTTTAGGGGCGCAGCAACAGTTTCAATACGCTCGATACCAGCTGCTACGTCGGACACTACTTTATTTTGTCCGCATACTAGGATGACCTTGCCGGGACCAAAAGTCATGGCGGCAACCCGGTTGCCGGTACCATCAATATTCACCAAACAACCATCTTCAGTAACAGCATTAGAGCTGGCTAGAAAAACATCTGCAGTCAGCTGGGCTTTTTTTAGTCTGTCAGCTTCAGCGGGTGTTTCAGCTTGCCAATGCCAAAATAGCTCGCAACCTTTGGCCTCCAGTTCAGGGACGAGGTCAAGGGTATCGATAGTACGCGATCCACCTATACCTACCTTCTGCCCGGCCTCGATTTCAGCCAGAACAGCTTGTTTCGCCTCAGCCGCAGAAGCGACTAGACGGACATCAAAGCCGTGTTTAGAGAGGGCTTGTTTGGTTCTTTCGAGCCTTGTTTCCATAAGTTCAACCCCTTGTTAATCTTTGACCTATTTATAATATCATTTGATAATCAGGTTTTGAAGTGGTGGGGGGATTGTTTGGGGCCTATTAGGGAAAAAGCCGAGCTATAACCCGGCTTCTTCCCTATCAAGGCGAAGGTACTCCAAAACCTCTTTCGAAGTGGAACTAGCTTTAGAAAGGGGCAAATATATCGCTAAAGAGAAGGTTAAATTCGTAAAAGGCAGTTGATGTAGCTTAGTATGTGTTTGTTGCAGTATTATAAATCGCTCAAGGTATCGACACGGCAACCGCCTTTTAGGATAACATTCACTTTGTGCATGTCACTGATGTCATTTAATGGATTTCCTTGCACGGATATTATATCAGCAAGTTTTCCAGCCTCGATTGTACCTATTTTATCAGCAACGCCACACGCTTCGGCTGCATTACAGGTTGCAGCTTTAAGGGCCAACTCATTACTTACACCAAGCAAGTCAACAATAAGTTCCAATTCGGATATTAAAGCACCATGTTGTCCATCTGTTCCCACCATAAACTTAACACCCGAACTAACAGCGTTTTGTAGATTCTTTTGAATATCGCTACGGTATTTCACAAATCCTTTAACTTGATCTGGTGTACCACGGTTCGCAAGCCTTTCGTCATTAAAATATGCATTCATGGTTAAAGTCAGCCAAGTACCTGCCTCAACCATCATATCAATTTCCTCTTGTTCAAGATAAATTCCATGTTCGAGGGTATCTAGTCCAGCTTCTATAAGGAGGCGTGCACCTAATCCACCGTAGCAGTGGGCTGCTACCTTTCTGCCAGCACCATGTGCTATATCAATTGCAGCCTGTATCTCTTCTGGAGTAAACATCGAGTGCATATCATATTTTTCGATAGCTCGTCCAGCACCAAATTTAAAAGTGCTAAAGTCCTCTTCATTACCTGTTACAAACAGTTTTATCTGATCAGCCCCGGCCTGGATATTGGTGCGAACAGCCTTCACCACTTCATCACAGCCATCAAAAGGTGCAGCCATAACACCATGGCCAAAGCTGGGCTTCAAGCCATAACCGCTGATGAGAGCCCGCGGCCCCGGGATCATGCCACTTTCTATTGCTTCTTTCATAATAACATCAAGAAAGTCCTGTTCGCCTAAACACCGTATTGTAGTGACACCAGTTTTTAAATCTATCCTCATATTCCGCGCAGCACGCAGAACCTTTTTTTCATTTGGGTCTTTTTGCCCGGCAACATATCCTGGGTTTTGCGCACTTACGGTAAAATGCGTATGTGCATCTATCAAACCGGCCATAACAAATTGATCTTGGAGGTCCAAAACCTCACAGTCTTCAGGTACCGTGATTTGATCTAGCGTACCCACATCAACAATCGTTTCACCATCGATTACAACTGCCCCATTTTTAATTACTTCTTTACCGGTAAACAAGACTCCACATTTTAGCAGCTTCTTCATTTTGATCATCCTTTCATAAGAATAGACAATCTTGATGCTTTTACACAATGGCGAACAACACCACCCCCGCGTTCAGTTAGTTTAATGAGTTTTAAAGGCTGTGATCTTCATTACAGAACATGACGGCTTGCCGATTGGCATTTCTTGTTAGATAGTGGCTATACACCAGTTACTACATTGTTGTTATTGGATAATTCTTTATTGTTTCTGTTCCATTGAAAAAGCACAACAGCAGCTAATATAACTATCCCGCAAAGATCGCTAACAAAGCCGGGCTTTAACATGGTTATAGCTGCTACAAACAAGGCTACACTCTCCACTAGACGTGTTTTGGATATTAACCATCCCTCGAGGGCACCCCCCAAAGCAACTGCTCCAACTAATGATGTAATAGCAGCAATTAGGATGGTTATTGGATTGCTTTGCAACAGTAAAGCGGGACTCTCCTGTAAAAAGAAGAACGGAACGATGAAAGCAACTAATGCTAGCTTGAAACCGGTAAAGCCTGTTTTCATAGGGTCTGCACCAGCAATAGATGCACCAGCATAAGAAGCCATCGCCACTGGAGGAGTAATCGTAGAAATTGCCGCGAAATAAAACACAAACATATGAGCTGCTAGCGGCGACACCTGTAGCTGGATTAGAGCAGGGACAGCCAAGCTCGCCACCATAATATATGCTGCTGACGCCGGCAACCCCATTCCTAAAACAATCGCTGCAGCCATAACCAGCACGCCAGCAAGAATTACATTTCCGCCAGATAAACTGGTAACCATGCTAGTGAATTTAAATCCTAGGCCAGTCTGAGTAGCTATACCTACAATTATTCCTGAAGAAGCTGCAGCTACGGCTACCATAATACCTCCCGTAGCCCCTTTCTCCAACGCATTTAGAATGTCTTTAATGCCCATGCGGTTATCTGGGTGGAATACACTTACAGCTATAGCCAATCCAATACCGACAAGAGCAGCTAAATACGCTGTATAACCTAACACCAAGGTAATAACCAAACCAACTATTGGGGCTAAAAGGTATAATCGGGCATATGTCTGGCTTTTTTCCGGAATTTGATCTTTTTTAAGGCCTACAAGACCATGCTTTACGGCTCTCAGATCCACTATTACAAACACGCACATGAAATATAAGATAGCAGGTATAATGGCAGCTTTCACGATGTCAAAATAAGGAATGCCTAACATATCTGCCATGATAAAAGCTGCAGAACCCATCACAGGAGGCATTATTTGACCCCCTGCAGATGCCACAGCTTCCACAGCCCCAGCAAATTCAGGGTCATAACCTATCTTTTTCATCAAAGGTATGGTAAATGTTCCGGTTCCGTAGACATTCGCTACGGCAGCTCCAGAAATTGTACCGAACAAGGCACTCGACATAACCGCTGCTTTTGCAGGCCCACCACGGGATCGCCCGGTCAACGTAACAGCCAAGTCCATAAACAATTCACCAGTGCCACATTGCTCGAGGAAAGCGCCAAATATAACAAATAACACTACATAAGTCGCTGAGGTGCCGAGCGGTATTCCATATATCCCCTCAGTAGTAAGATATAGATACTCTATAATCCGGCTAAAAGAATAGCCCGCGTGACCTAATTTCCCCCCTAACATATGGCCAAACACAGCATATAAAAGGAAGGAACTGATCAGTATGGTTATTACTGATCCCATAAGACGCCTTGCGGCTTCCAAAAGTAGCAGTACTGTTAATACCCCAATAAGCATATCTAGGGTAGTTACTTGGGCCGAAAATGCCCATCTGGTAGATATCCGTTGGTAGTCAGCTATTATATACAAGGTAGGTATTAACGATACGAAAGCAAGCAGCCAATCTAATTTCCCAGGTTCCTTCTTGTCTTTGTCCGTAGGGTTAAATAGGAATACTAGCGGCAAAGCAAATCCCAGATGTACAGAACGTTGTAGCATGGCTTCTAATGTACCGAATAAGCCTGTGTATAAATGAAAAAGAGACATAGCGATAGCATATATGCCAATAATTTTTCGGCCCTTATGAGCCAATTTTTACACCTCCAGTTTACGCTCGAAGGGAGAGGGAGGAGGCGCCGGCGGACTACTCCTTTCGCCGACGCCTATTAACTCTCAAGTTGTTATTTAGCATCAAGCTCTTCAAAATATGCTGCTGAACCCGGGTGAAGTGGAAAACCTGTATTGGTAGATGCAATTTTGGGGTCAAAAGTGTTCATGTCAGAATGGGCGTTTTTCATGTAGTCAGCATTTTCAACTAGTAATTTTGTGATTTCATACGCCAATTCGTCCGATACTATATCTGTGTTCGCAATAATTATTTGGGTTTCCATCAAGGAATAATAATCTTCCTCTTGGCCTTTATAAGTTTTAGCCGGAAGCGAACCAGTCAGTAATCCTTTGTCTTCAGCTACCTTGTCGACAATTTCTTTGTCAATTGGCAAAAACTTAACATCACGGGCCATGCATAGGTCGACAACTGCTGGCAATTGTAGCGAAGGTATGGTAGCGAACACATCAGCATGTCCGTCTTTCATTAGGTTTACAGAATCAGCAGGGGATACGTGGGTAACAGACCCGCCCCAAGATTTGATGACATCATAATCTACGCCGTAGGCTTCCAATATCCAAGCAATGAGAACCTCCGATGTACTGCCAGGCTGGCCTAAAACAAGTTTCATCGGATATTTTGCTTCTATCATTTCCCTGAGGCTCGAAAAGTTTTTATTAGTGGTGACAAAACAAATCCATTGCCTGATGTTAAGGTTTGCAATTGCCCCGACGTTTTTGATCGGTTCTTCATAGGGCGGAACCCCATCGAATGCTTGCACAGCGTTACTATACATTGTTGTTCCTATTTCCGCGTCCCCAGAAGAAACTGTTATTGGGTTTGAACCTGAGCCACCGGGCTCAACCGTGGTGGTACTGCCAGGAATATTCATCTCAATCAGCTTACCAAGGGCCCCACCTATAATATGCATGTTACCACCAATAGCCGCCGTTCTGATAGTTAGCGAAACAGGATCATTGCCCACGTTTTCATCACCGTTTTCATTTTCCGGTTTCGCACATCCTCCAGAAAGCGTTAGCAGCAAAATTGCGATCAGCCCCACCATAAGGCATTTAGTTAATATAGCTTTCCTATTATTCATCATCATTTTACCCCCTTGTGCATCATTAAAAGGAGCCTAATCCAGATGACATTTTAATTGGGCCCTTCCTAAGCAACCAGCCAAAATGCCAAAAGAGATTACTCCGGTAGCTGTTAATACTTGTTGACCCTGATTAGGGAAAGCCTATTTTTCCTCAACCAAACCGAGCCTATCCAGATCAGCTTGAAGGTTGTCATACTCAACACTGGAGATACCGGACTTCAATGCTATAACCTTTTTCTTTTCTGCTTCTACTCTCTCGAGGGACTTTTTAAGGATTTCCTCACATTCACTATGTTTAACTATGACAATACCATCATCATCACCTAGCACTAGGTCGCCTGGTTCGACAACAGCCCCACCGAAAGCTATCGGATAATTGATTAGTCCAAGTGAGCTTTCACCCGACCACCGCTTCATGGATACGCCCCGGCAAAATACATTGAATCCCATTTCTGCTATTTCCTCAGCATCCCTAACGCAACCGTCGATCACCAAAGCGTCTACACCTGCGGTCATAGCAGCAACTGACATATTTGAACCCCAGAAGGCATATTCAGGCTCGGCGTTAGTAACAGCAATAATGACGTCCCCTCTGTCTGCTACTTCAATAGCTTTATCAAGCATTATATTGTCATTAGGCATGCATTGAACTGTAAGCGCAGGCCCACAAACTTTCATACCGCTTCTCATCGGTTTAACCAAATGTGATACATAGCCTTGTCTTCCCGAAGCTTCATAGACAGTGGCAGCACCTATTTCCCTGAACTTGGAAATAATGCTATCACTAATTGTCTTTTTCTTTTTAAGAACATGAATCATTTTTAAAACCTCCAATTTGTTTTGGCAGATCTTCATAAGCGACAGCTTGGAATGCCCATATCCACTAGCTACCTCAGTTTCACCCCCTTGCCTTCATTGATTTTATCTTGTCAGATACGCTAGCTAGCGCGCTAAGGATTAATTATACTTGGCCGATCCATTGTACATGTTAGCTAGTGCTTTCATTATGGATGAGCCAATAGCAGGACAGGAAGGCGAGATTGTTCCTAACAGTTATGGAACTCTTTCAGCATCGCGTTAAAGCGCTCTTCTTCCCCTTTATGGATATGGTATACATGCTCATCTGTGGGGAAGCGGCCTGATTTTACGTCTTCGATATAATTGGAGAAGGCCTCAGTGATAGTTGAAG
>JAAZKX010000003.1 GCA_012799605.1 Bacillota bacterium
ATCGGAAGCCGCGGTGGGCCGCCGTAATAGCCTACTAAATCCATGGCTGCCTTTAGCCCGGCCGGTCCCCAACGAGAGGTTACAGCTTTATTAATTGTAAGCAGGCTTAGCTGAATTTTTCTAGCTTCCGCAAGCTGCCCGGACTGGTAATGGTCATAGATCGCCACGCACTGTTCCGGCAGCACATTGGCCAGGGCTACCGTAGCTCCTTTAGCCCCCAGACATAAAGCCGGCAATAGCCAGCTAGCTGAGCCGGCAAATACCGTAAAATCGTCAGGATCTGTTGCCGAAATAACCTCAGCTACTTGAACAATGTTACCCGAACTGTCTTTTATGCCAGTAATATTAGGATGCCGTGACAGTTTAGCCACCAGATCTGCCGTCATATTGATACCGGTGTTACCAGGCATGTTATAAAGCATAACCGGAACCGGGCAAGCATCAGCCACAGCTTCATAATATGCCGCCAGAGCCGGTGGTGTATAACAAGCCTTATAGTAGTTGGGGGTAACTACCAACACTGCTTCGGCCCCTAAAGCTGCCGCCTTTTTCGATAAATCGATGGTTGCACGGGTAGATTCACAGCCAGTGCCAGCAATCACTTTTAACTCAGCCGGTGTATGTTCCCGAACAAAACGGATCAACTGTTCTTTTTCTTCTAAAGATAAGAGCCGGAATTCGCCATTGGAACCTAAAACAACAAAGCCGGCTAATCCCGTTACAGACCACTTAGCTAAATTGGATTTAAGTTTATCCCAGTGGATGGCATCCCCCCCAGCTGTAAAAGGGGTAGCAATGGGTGCATAGATACCTTTTATCATAAATATTGCATCCTCTCTTATTGGCTAGAGCTAACATGCAGCCTCGTTATAAACAACAGTAGCTGCCTCCAGAGCCGCGCTGGCTGAGGTTTTGAACCCTTGAGCATTTAAAGCCGCTGCTAAAGCAGTCAGAGCTAGCATAACATTTTTGCGGGTGGAATTGGACCCCATCAAGCCTACACGCCAGATCTGACCTTTCACCGGTCCGAGACCGCCGCTGATTTCGATCTGGAATTTATTTAGCAGGTACTGCCGAACCTCGTCTTCTTTTACCTCTTCCGGCACTGCGAGGGTAATTAAACTAGGAAGACGATAACCATCCTGGGCAAACGGTTTTAAGCCCATAGCCTCACAGCCGGCAGTAAAAGCCCTGGCGTTGAGCTGATGACGTGCCCAGCGGGCCTCCAGTCCTTCTTCGGCAATAATACGCAGAGCTTCGCGTAAAGCATAAACCATGCTAATAGGAGCAGTATGATGATAAAATCGTTCTTGGCCCCAATAACGCTCAATCATCGTAAGATCCAGGTACCAGCTGGATACAGGGGATTTACGATTATGCAGCATTTTCCTGGCCTTATCGTTTAAGCTGATAGGTGCTAAGCCCGGTGGGCAGCTGATACACTTTTGGGTACCGCTATATGCAGCATCGATACCCCACTGATCCAGTAGCACCGGCGCCCCGCCTAAAGAAGTTACACAATCCATGGCTACCACAGCCCCATGGTCATGGGCTATCTTCACGATGTCCTTAACTGGCTGCATAATGCCCGTGGAGGTCTCGGCGTGAACAAAAGCCAATACTTGAGCAGTAGGCATCTTCTTAAAAGCCGCTTCCACTTGTTCAGGTTCTATGATGTGCCCCCACTCGCTTTGCACAACTTCTACCTCAGCCCCGGTGCGTTTGGCAATATCTACCATACGTTGGCCAAAGACGCCGCAGTAGGCTACAATTGCTTTAGCTTTCGGTTCCAACAAGTTCGACAATACCGTGTCCATGCCAGCGCTTCCGGTTCCCGACATAGGCAATGTCATTGTGTTTTCGGTTTGAAACACATAGCGTAGCAAATCACGTGTATCGTCCATTATTTCAATAAATTCTGGATCAAGATGCCCCAACAAGGGTGTACTCATGGCCCGCAATACCCGTGAATCTACACCGCTCGGCCCTGCCCCGAGAAGGATTCTCTCTGTCGGTGCCAATTCACCATACTTCTTCTTCGGCTCCAACATCCTAATCACTCCCTTAATTTTTAGGTGCTGAAACAGTTTTCACCATTAATAATGGTTTTCTTCCCACAATGATAAAAACCCTTGTTTAGAACCTAAAAACTTTGGTTTTATTTACCACTTAGGGCCTTTAACGAGTTACACGTTCCTGGACCCAGCCGAGGAAATCCTTCCATTCATGGACAATCAGATCGCATTTTACTCCGCCTGAATCCCGCCCATGGGCCAACCAGGCTGTATGCATACCGATATTACGGGCTCCCCGTACATCGGTCCGGGGATCGTCGCCGATATGAACCGTTTGTTCGGGGCGCACAGCCAAAGCGGCCAGGGTCTGCTCGAAAATTTTCGGGTGCGGTTTGGCCACCCCTACTTCATCGGAGAAAATTAAATGAGTAAAATATTTTTTTAACCCTAGGCGTTCTAAAATAATACGGGCGACGCTCCCCGGTGTTTTACCGGTATTACAAATCAAGGCCAAATCGAGCGTTTCTTGCAGTTGGGCTAAAACACGCGCCACCCCTGGTATAGGCTCCGGTAACTGCTCCAACGTGACTGTGGTGTAGGCTTTATAAAAATCAGCCCTCAATTCAGCCGAAGCCGAAATATCTAGTGCAGCCAATATCCAAGTAACCTGCTCTTTGGGCGGCATCTCCCGTCCTTCATTCACCTGCAAATCCAGCACCTTGTTGCGACATTCGATGGTTGCTTCAGTGATCTTCGCTTTGGGTCTTTCATAGCCACATTGCTCCAACACCCCTGCCAGGCGTTCAGTTACAGCCCCATCAATATCCTCTCCCGGTTTGGTGCGTATTACAGTGTTCCACAAATCAAAAGTTACTGCTTTGAGCACACGTATAACCCCTTCCATCCGGTAATAAATTTATCTTCATAATTTTTCGCCCTTCTTATGGGTGAATAACCAGTATTTTGGGCATGATAACAGCAGGCAGATATTATATGGAGGTGACAATATGGCATATATTTGTTCATCTTGTGGTCGCCGGTCACGGCTGCCGGACTACTGCCATGGTCAACCGATGTCGCCACAAAGCCAGTATACTTGCCTTAACTGCGGTCAAACTTCCAGTTCACCCGACACCTGCTGCGGAAAACGGATGGTAAAAAATTAAAAAAGAATCCCTAAAAAGGAAGGGTCTGAATCAGGCCCTTCCTTTTTTCCCAATCAGTCCATTTTAATTGCGGCGGCGCCCCAGACCAGCCATTAATAGCAACCGTAACAGCTGCAAAATCGCCGACAAGGTAGCAGCTACGTAAGTTAAGGCCGCAGCTGACAGCACTGCCTTTGCCCCGTTTATTTCATCGCGAGCTAATACCCCCTGGCCTTCGAGTAGGCCTAGAGCGCGCGAACTGGCGTTAAATTCCACCGGTAGTGTTACTAGTTGGAACAAAACGGCCAAACTAAAGAGCATAATCCCTAGCTGTAACATAAAGCCGCTCTGGAAAATATAGCCCAGCAAAGCCATCGGCAAACCTAGCTGGGAACCAATGTTAGCCACCGGGACTAAGCTGGAACGAACGCTGAGGGGAACATAATCAGTGGCATGCTGCAAAGCATGACCTGTTTCGTGAGCCGCCACCCCTATAGCCGCCAACGAATTACCATGAAATACCTGCTGCGACAGCCGGATAGTACGATCGCGAGGGTCATAATGATCGGTCAACCGACCGGGAATAGGCTCCACCCGTACTCCTTCCAGACCCTGGCTTCTAAGAAGCATTCGAGCTACATCAGCCCCGGTCATGCCATTTTGGGCCCGTACCCTCAAGTACTGCTGAAAGGTAGCTTGAACTTTAAACTGGGCGTACAAAGCCAAAATGATGGCCGGCAGCACCACTATAGTATAAGGAGCATAAAAAGGGTAAAAGATGGGCATCTTAGCGCCTCCTTTCTTGAGGTTCTTCTCTTCACCTTAATACAAAACCAACCAAAAAGTCAATGTTCAATTACACCCCAACTGCTACTCCGGCCATTTATGCCGGCAATCTTTGAAGCTTGCAGCCAGGTCAGGCCCGTTTTATTCCGAAACTTGATTTAAAACATGGCTATATGGTTTTCCGTTAATTTTAAGCCGCCCCTCTTGGGCAAACTGCGCTAACTGGGCAAATGAAAGTAGTTGAAATGTCCCCGCTGGAGAAAACAATTTGACAATATTGCCGGTGGTCCCAATTATGCGCCATTTGTTGGCATCATCATCAGAATCCTGGTATGAAATCGTCGTTCCAGTGGTTATTATGCGTTTTAAATCTGCGGACAACTCCTTGGCCATCGATATACACCTGCCTTCGCCGCTAAATATGACCTTCATCTATCTTTATTATATCAAAACCCGGCCATTTGGCCGGGTTATTTCTGTATTTTATCTTGTTGATCAGATATCTGTGCCGCTACTAGTCGACACAAGCGATATAGTTTGAGCCGGGTAGCCATCTGGCGTACTGTCAGCGGGCGGGACACAACGCTCCTCCTCTTTAACAATGCTGTCTTAGCTAGTATAAACAAAAAATAGTACATCTAAACCTGCCCGGGCTTGACGGATAGTATGTGCCGACCTGTTAGGGATATTTAGCTCGATCGCTCAATAACTAAGTCCGGTATAAGTCGCTGTCCCCTCTTTAAGGCTGATTAAGGCTAGTCGGGGTTTCTCGCTCGGACCCGCGGTTTGAAGCCGCTGGTAACGGACCCCGTCTTCCCATGCGATCCCGCTGGTTTGTGAAGGGCTAAACACCCAGACCAGGGCATCCAACCTTTGCCCTGTCTCTTGCAAGCGGCGGCGCAACAAATCAGCTTCCGGACGGCTGGTGAAGCCTTCGGTTCCGGCAAAAGGCAGTCGCTCTAGAAAAACAAATACATGCTTTTTCCCCTCTAGTTGGAGTAAATCCGCCTGAAGCCAGTTCCAATCTTTTGCATTGCCTTGAACCAAAGTACCACCGCTGGCATTCAAAGTATAAAGTGAAGCCGTCTGCTCATCCCAACGTTCGGCTGTCCCGGTCAACTTTAGCGGTAAGCCCAGGATTTGTTCCCAATCATGCTGGCTTGTTTCCGCCAATGGCTGCAAGCAAACCAAATATTCAACCTGGTGTTTTTGGATTGCCGCCTTGAGGGCTGTAGCCCAAACCACCTGATCGGGCTTTGGGGGCAGTGAAGCTACCACCAGAAATTTTTTTCCACTGTCGACCGGTACCGGGGTATACTGCCGGTCGGGAAAAGGTCGCGGATCCAGCTTCATCTCAGTAGCAAAAGGCATAGAGCTGGTTAAGAATAAGTTGTCCAAGTAGATGGCCCCTGATCCGTGTTTATCAGCGTCAGGCTCAACCAAATAGATCCGCTTTAATACATATGGATACTCACCTTTAGGAAGACGTGCCTCCACCTGTTGCCAACCGTTCCAATCCACCTGCCGGGCCAAATCTAACGTAAACTCTGTCCCGTTTTTATCCACCAGCAACGCCCGCAGCCAATGACCCCGGCCATCGCCGTGCACCATTAGCGACAGCTTATCAGCCTGACCGGGGAGGGCCAACCCTTGATCGAAGACTACATAAGCTGCTTTGGTTCCGCTGCCGGCGGTAAAGTCGTAGGCTAACTCTAACGAATAGTTTCCATCATAAACAGGCTTCGGTCGGGCAGCCAAGGAAATGTTCGCCCCAACTTCAGCCGGGTATGCAATAGCTGAAATGCCATGCATAGCCTCAAAATAAAGCAGCGGTAGGTCGTAAGTTCCGACAGTAACCAAGGTACGGGTAGCTATTTCGCCCCAGCGGGCCTCGACAGCCCCGGCTGCCGCTTCCGGGCCGGCTTTTATTCTGCCGGTTTCGACTGTACCTATATCACCCAGCACCGCCCAGGTAAGTTCCTCAGCCTTGATCGCCGCCCGCCGTCCGACAGCATCATAAGCAACAGCTTTGAATACCGCCTCTTGGCCAGGGGCTAAAGCAATTTGGTTTGGTGACAGCTCCAGCCGGACAACGGGACCGATTACTTCTATTGCCAGTTCGGCCTCGACTGGGCCGCAGGTTGCAATTATCTTTCCCCGGCCGGAGGTTTGGGCTATGAAAACATTCCCTTGGATAAGACCTAATTCGGCCGGCTCCACCCGCCAGTTGATTTTATCCGTCTCTACCTGTATCGGGTTATAGTGGACATCATAACCTTTAACTGTAAGCAGCGCTGTAGCCCCGGGGGCTATGCGCGTTTCATCAGCTGTTACAGTAAGCCCAGCCAGTTCGCCCAAAGGTGCCCGGCTGAATATGCCGATGCCATTGCTAACAGAACGCTCCTTGCCATCAGACGGCTTGTTTACAATTGCAGCACTGCTCTCACCCGGTAACCGGGCCAGCAACGTGGTCGAGCCGCCGCCATCCAAATTCAAAGCCTGATAGCAACCTAGTTTGAGCAGTGTAGCTGCCCATTCGGTTTGGGTCAAACCCCGGCTCTCCTCTTGCCGTCCATCTACAGCAGCGAGGATGAGCTGGCTGCCATCGGCGCTGATGCCGACTGCGCTACGGGGGTTGTTGCCGGCAACTTCATGCGAAAACGGTACGATACGTCCATCTTTAATCAATATTGTACCTCCGCCTATGGCCCAGGCAAATTTGGGCCAGGTCACGGTGCTGGTAAAATCGATTTTCACCCGGCTGCCGGGAGTAAGATGTTGTTGGAGAAATTGGCGTGCCGCCTGGGCGCCTATTAACACCTGTTCCGTCGGCCCGATAGTAATACTGGTTTCCGCAGGTACCAACTTAATCACGGTAGCATCGCTGATAATAGCAGCTATACTGTCCGTTGGCACTTTAGCTGGCGTAGTTTTCCCCCAATAGCTGTCGAACCCGTATAGCTCCCGGTAAGTATCCCCGGGTTTGTTCCAGGCTGCCAAGGGAAAACGTGTACCATCTTCTGACTCCACCTGTCCTAGAAATTTGGGCCGGTCAATGGTTACACTGCCGTCTTTTCCTAAGGCAAACATAGCTAAATCTTGGCGCTGGGAAGGACTGGACAATAGTTCCCCCTCTTTTACCACCGGCCCCAATGGGGCCCCGGTTCCTTGGCCGAAAAAGAAATCGCCGTTTATGGCAGCTACTGCAGCTGCTTTAGCTGCCATAGTGCTCAAGCGCTCGGTACCCGCCAAGCCTTTTTCCCCCAGGAGAAGATCGCTTTCAACATCAGATTGGGTAAGATCTGCCCTAATTAGGTGAAAGCGCAGCCACCCGGCCGGGGTAAACTGCCAGTTCATTTCATAGCTAACTCCCGGGGCAATAGGTTGTACTTTTTTTTCATGGTAAATAAGGTCGGATTCCTGAGCATAGGCCAGTTCTGACAACAACAGGATCAGCATTAACAACAGGGTCAGCGATAATTTCTTCTTTCTGTTATACCGCATAGTTTTTCCTCCTCTGGCAAGGGTGTCCAGATATTAGTTCTCCTTCCAAAGTGTAAATCCTATCCGGGAAGTAATTCCATTTTGACCCAGTTAGTGACCGTTGCCGGGTTAAGGTTGATCTGCCCCCATTTAAACTGTAGGATATAAGAGAGAGAAATGATGGGAAAGGGTGGTTTAATTGGATGTACATGCTAGGGTCCAGACGTGGCTGGATCAGTTTGACTTGGGCCTTAAAGTTATCAATACGCCGGAACATACTGCTACCGCCGAACAAGCAGCAGCAGCCTTGGGGACAGAAGTGGGCCAAATAGCCAAGTCGCTCCTATTTCGCATCGGTGATGATAAATACGTTATGGTAGTAACATCCGGCGATGTCAAGGTAAAATCAGGAAAACTTAAATCCGTCGTGGGCAGTAAACCGCGCTTGGCAGGTATTGAAGAGGTGGAAAAAGCCACTGGATATTCTATTGGCGGCGTTTGTCCTTTTGATCTACCCAGAGGGAGCGATATCCAAATTCTGCTTGACCGGAGCCTGTCCCGCTTCCCGCTGGTTTATGCTGCTGCTGGCAGTGATCATTCAGCCGTAGGTGTTACTTTGGATCAGCTAAGACAAATCACCGACGGAACCGTAGTTGATGTAACTTAACCGGCCCATGCTCAGTCCAGGCTTACCGCCGGATTATCTTTATCAACCCACAGCTGTCTTGTTTTGGCTCCACAATGCTCCTTTAACATGGCCGCCAGTTCAGCTTGGGCAGCTTTAGCGGCACGATCAGTAGAACCATAAAAAGCATCAATGGGGCAGAACAGCTCCTTGGTTTCCGGCACTACCTTGGCTTTTTCCCCTTGACGCCATACCCATTTGCGCGTCCGGACCTCGTTGCCGGTTACATAAACCATTTCGCCTTCATCGACAGATTCCGCCTCCTGGCTGCCAAAAGGAATAAACCTGTCCTTGGGGTTTGCAAAGCGTAGCTCGATATCCCCCGGTAAAATCTCCCGGTCATGTGCACCCATAGGTATCAGGTATTTTAACGACACAATATTGACCAAATCAACTATTTTATTGATGCTGGGTAATTCCGCCTTCTTGGCCATTCTTCTGGCCAGTGCTTCTACAGAACTAGGGAACCGATTGGGATTAAGCCCTAATTTCCGAAACGCCTCCCGCCAAATAACGACATGCGGGTGCTCACGTACATTAGTGCCACCTAGCTCCTGATTGAGTTTCCGCGCCTGCGCGGCCAACAAGTCAGCCACCTCCTGACTACCGGACTCATTATCTACTTGTTCAGCCACGACAACAGCAAAACAGGCCTGAGGAAACAGCTCGAATACGGCCGGTTCAACAATAAATTTAGCCATTGGTAGTCCCTCCTACTGATTTTGTTACCATCTTATCACAAGAGCCCCCTTTTATTCCACTTTGAAATAACAAAGCCGGACCTTGGCTAACAAGGTCCAGCCATCAAATCAGAGTCACGGTTTTCCCCTTTTAGTTTTTAAGGACTGATCATATTCAATACGCTATTGAATAAGATCGATTCTTCCTGTTGCCACGAGATCAGCACCTGCGGTCGCACTTTTTCCCATATCTCCGCTACTTTAAACCGAATTTCAAGTTCGTCTCCATTCCCATCAGGATTGCTGCCGGTTGACTTTTCCGCCCCTGATTTACTTGCCGCCAACACCCGCTTAGTTTCTATCATTGAATCTAGCGATACATCGCCCGGCGGCGTAATATGACCTGAACTTCCGCTGACAAAACATAGGGGCGGGAACAATACGCACCACCAGTTATGCCCCTGGCCATCCCCTAAAACTATCCTAAGGGCGCGGTAGCAACCCGCTGGCAAAGTCATATCCCCATATGTGCGCCTGGAGAAAGGATAGGTTCCTACTTCGACCTGTCCGCGATACGAAACACCGGCTTGGATTAAAACTCGGTTAACCACAGCTTCAACCAAACCCAAATGTTCCAGGAGCGCTTGTTCGGCCTCTTGTTCGGTCGTACAAGCAGCAAATAAAGCGGCTGTTTCTTTAATTACAGCATCACGCACCTCAAGCTTGAGCGCTTGATCCCGGGGATGGTTACTGTGGGCTAAAATATGAAGCCGAATTAAATCGTACCCTTCGGCGCTGGTCGCCCTCACGGGCACATAGACCTGATAAAATAAAAATAATGCTACTGTCAAGGCCGTAAAACCTACTGCTAACCGGAGCCTCCTGAGCACATCGTTTCCCCCTATTGTGTTATTTCCAAGGCCGCAATTAGCGATCTAAAAGCCGAAGCCAACAGGCTATCGCTAATATTGTTACCAATAACAGCTGTGCTTAAACAAAAATTATAAATTAGCCCCACTAAAAAGCCGGTCAAGGCTGCTATCCTTGACCGGCGCTGTTATTTGTTATTATCTTTATGATCTATAAAGCCTCAAAGCGGCCTTCCAGTTTTTTGGCCACCAGCGGCAGGGTTGTATATTCTAACTGATCTTGGGCTAAGCGATGAGGTTCGAACGGCCCCAGCCGGCGCAGTTGATCAGCCAGCTCCAACACCTGCTCCCGGACGCGGTCAAAAGCCACGTCGGCAAAGAAGTCCTGAGGGCCGATCAAGCGGCCGTGACAAAGTTGAAAGCCTAAAGCAACCACCCGGGCCGGGCCATCGAACCGCGTGGGCCGGCTTTCTTGTTCCGGTACCGGAAGCAACGGGCCCCAATGAGAACCCCGCATCCAGCCGGCTACTAGGTGTGGCTGAGCAAAAGCCTCCAAGACCTCACCTACCGCTGGCAGTCCGCTTTGACAGCGGACGATGCACACCGGGTCATCTTTGCCGATATAGCGGCCGGCCATCAGGTTCAGCCTTTGAGTGCTGGTTACAGCAGCGATTTCTTGGTTGCGGCGGGCATAAACGTGTTTTATGCAATAGCGGCCGGGAGAGCCGATAAGCACCAACATATCATATAACTCTTCTGGTAGGGTAAAGGTAACCTTGCAATGTTTAACCAAGTCATGAACCTCGAACTTAAACCCGTCATGCATTTTAGGATCTATTATAAGTCCGATAGTATTAAATGGATCGGCAAACATTTTATATAAAGGTAAATTCCAGGCCCCTGGGTCTGTCTTGTCTGCCATAAAAATAACTATTGGCTCGCTAGGACGTTCTGCGAAAGTCATTTCGGCTACCCCAGGACCCAAACCTTTCATATTGCCCGCGAAAGAGTCGCTGAGGAGATCCTGGCCGGCAGCATACAGTTTCAGTTCCTGGGCTACGGCAGTAGCTGCCAGAAACGCATCCCAGGCCAGTTTATGGATTTGTTCATTATTATCGCCCCGGTAATGGGTCATAATCAACTCGATATCATCACCGACGTTGGCTACATAAAAATCAGTTATCAAACCTTCATCTTTTGCCTTCCCCAGTTCTTTTCTAATTACCGCCAACATATCCGGGTGCGCCTGGACATGGCCAACAAAACTGCCCACATCTGCTTTGATTACACTTAAGGTAACCTCTTTCTCAGCCATCTCTTCCTCTCCCTTTTTTATTCTATGTTAATTATATGTCCAAGAAGCAGCATCCATGTGTATTATAACATACATTAAACCAATGTGATATACTAATTGCCCGGGAAGAAATGGCTCCGACTTAGGCTTCGGCTAGCCTAGCCGCCAAGGCAGTATACCTGTCCTGAACTTTGTTGTTGGCAATCGCCCGGGCGACTGCCCGCCGGCTTCCCACTAAAACCACATGCTCCTTACCCCGGGTCACAGCTGTATAAAGCAGATTGCGCTGGAGCATATACCAGTGCTGAGTACTGAGGACAACGATACAGCATGAAAACTCACTGCCTTGTGCTTTATGTACGGTCGCAGCATAAGCTAGCATCAGCTCTTCCAATTCCGGGCGGGTATATGGAACCATAAGGCCGTCAAAATCTATCCATAAAGTATCTTCATCTAGATCTTCGTCTTCAGAAGATAATACAATATCTACCACCCGGCCCTGGTTACCATTGAAAACTCCTTTTTCATAGTTATTTCTCACGGCCATTACTTTATCGCCCACGCGGAAACACCCGTCGCGAAAAGGGTATTCTTTTTTGCCGCTACTGGGCGGGTTGAGTTGCTTTTGAAGCGCATCGTTCAGGTTCTTGACCCCGGTTATGTATTTATGCATAGGCGCTAGCACCTGGATATTGCTCAAGCCAAAGGTGCCGGCTAGTTTACCAGCCAAATCGACCACGTATTTGGCCGTTTTAGCCGCATCCTCCAGTCGTATAAAATAAAAATCCGAGGGCGATTCAAGTTTTAACCTCGAGCCATGATTGATACGGTGAGCATTTATGGTGATCAGCGACTGTTCCGCCTGCCGGAATATTTGGTTTAACCGTACTGTGGCTACCTTTTCACTGGCAATAATATCCTTAAGCACGCTGCCCGGCCCCACGCTGGGCAGTTGATCTTTATCCCCAACCAAAACTACCCGGCTGGTAGAAGGCACAGCTTGTAGAAGCTGATAAGCCAAAACTACATCGACCATGGAAAATTCGTCGACGACCACCAGATCCGAACGTAATTGGTTATCTCGGTTATAGGTAAAAACGGGCTCACCTTCGGCCAAGGTATATCCCAGCAGGCGATGGATAGTACTAGCCTCACGGCCAGTAAGATCAGCAAGGCGCTGGGCCGCACGTCCAGTCGGAGCCGCCAACGAAATGCGTGCTTCCGGCTGCAGCTGGGCCAATACCTGGATTAAACCACTAACAATAGTCGATTTCCCCGTACCGGGCCCGCCGGTAATAACAGTAACACCGTGTTGTACTGCCTGTTCGATGGCTTGCATTTGTGAGGGGGCGAACTTCAACCCCAAATTTTCTTCAGCAGCTCCGATGGCCGCGGCCAGTTTTGGACCAGCTTCCAGCCGCTCAAGCCGGCATAGCCGGGCCAATTCCCGGGCCACGCCGGCTTCAGCCCGGTGGAGGTAGGTCAGCCACCAGTTACCGTCAGCTTCAATCACCTCAGATGATTGTTCAACCAAATGTCCCAGTGCTGTTTCAACTTCTTCAGCCGTTACCGGCTCTTCTTCGTCGGCTGCATTTACCAGCTTGAGAGTTTCCTCCACTAATCGCTCCGTGGGCAGAAAGCAATGTCCGGCCTGGGCTGCCGCTTGGCGCAAAACATACAAAGCTGCAGCCATCAACCGCTCGCGGGCATGGCGGCGCAAACCTAGTTTTTGTGCCAGCCTGTCAGCGGTCAAAAAACCTATGCCAAAAATATCTTCAGTCAACGAGTAGGGGTTATCTTTCAAACGGGCGATAGCTTCACGGCCATAATGCCGGTGAATTTTAAGTGCCAAACCGGTACTGACCCGGTGATGGCGTAAAAAAACCATCAACCGCTCTACTTCTTTGTTTTTATTTACCGCCCGGGTTATCTTTTGGGACAGTTTCTCACCGATTCCAGGCACCTCGGTCAACCGCTGCGGCTGCTCAGCAATTATTTTAAGTGTATCCAGCCCAAAATGGTCCACCAACCGCTGGGCCAGTTTTTCTCCCACGCCGGGGATTAAACCGCTAGCCAAATAACCCACGATTCCTTCCTCTTCGGTCGGAACAATCTCCTCCACCGCATTAGCTGAAAATTGACGACCATATTTAGGATGGGTAACCCATTTTCCGTAAAAAACATAATTAGCACCGGGGCGTACGGTGGCCAGATACCCGGTCACCCGGACCTCGCTGCCATCGCATTCTGTCGCTGCCACCGTAAAACCGGAACCGGGGGCTTGGAAGATTATACTTTTAACCTCTCCGGTCAAAGTTAGTTCGGCAGCACCATCAGCTGGATTGGACATACGGGCCCCGCCTCCTAGCGCAAAAATCTTAGCAACTTGCTATAAGGATCTTCCTGGGTAGTATAGCGTTGATCAAAACTCTCCAACCCCAGAGTCTTCCAAATGGTACGGTAATTATTCGATATGGTGCCGGCGGCAACCCGGTACTTGCGGCCCAATTCTTTTTGGGTTACCCCAGAGGTCAGCTCTAACCGGGCCATAGTGTATTCCAGGGCTGCTAACCAAGATTGAATCTTTTTAACCTCCGGCCTTCCCAGACGGCAAAAATCTGCCCATAGCTGAACCGCATTATCAACCTGAAGTTTAAGATAACCAGCATCGGCCAAATGCCGGCGCAACTCTTCCGCTATGCGGGCATAAGCCGGCTTGGACCATTTGATAGTCGGCCGGTCTGATTGCAGCTCTTCCGATGGTAAGTTCAGAGCCCGGCGGAGCTTGCTGATATCATAATAGACCTCGCCCGCCTGCCGTTTGCGTTCTTCGATAAACTCCAATTCTTTTAGCAGCTCGCGTACTTGCCTCCGCCCAGCCGGGCTTTGACAATGGTGACGCGGGGTTAAGCCCCGAAGTGCCGGGTGGGGCGTATCCGGCCACTGGCAATAATATTCTTCGTAATATTGACGCAGCAGTTTGCCCTTGGTTTCCGGCATCAGCCTCAGTTCAGCTCGGGACCCATCGTTGTCATTGCGGTTCAGTTCCTCGTGGATCAGCAGTTCCTCTTGCCCCGCTGCAAACAGACGGGCAACCGTCATATTCAATAAATATCCCCGCTCTTTTAGGTACGCAGGCCAACCGCCTTTTTTTCCCCCCCGCTGCCAGCGGCGAAAATCCGTTTGGGTCTGCCGTAAAATATCATGTTTAAACATGGGAGGGACCTCCAGTGCCGCCCCAGACGGCTGATAAACATCCCCAATCGGCAACAAGCGGCAAAGGAGGGTTGACCACACGGTAACTCCGGCAGCCATGTTGGCATCAGTAATCCAAATCCTTCGCCCAGTGAAAAGATCTTCTACCCCTAAACCGTCTTCTTTGACTGAATAGACCTCATATAACGAGATGGTAGTGTCGATCCATTGTCCTAACATCGCTTGCTCCAATGGTCCCAGATGCTGGTTATTTTCATTCAAAAAAAGTTCGATCAACCGGCCTCCGCCCGGGGACAAGGAATAATCATAAATAAACCATTCAATGAAAGAAATAAATGCTGCTTCTTCTTCCGGATCCAGAATCTCCAGCGCATCTTTAGAAAAGAAAGCGTGAAAAGCAGTATCTAAGTTAGTAGAAAAGTAGCCGTCTTCAGCATAGCCCACCAGCGAATCGTGCAAATACTGCGCAACCTGTTCTAATTTAGGTTGCAGAAAGTCATATATCACCGCTGTAGGCTCAGCTGTCAGATCGCCATTTGGTTGCGTCCGATCGTTCTTCATGGTATCTCTCCTTTACCCACCGGAACCAAACCTGGGGCCAAATTCCTGTTTCTTTGCCTGCTCGATGTTTACTCTAGCATATTATAATACTACATAGTTCTCCAATTGCAACAACTAATCCTGCCTCGGTAGCTATTCGGGCTGGTCGATAAGCGCAAAAGTAAATTCGCCTTCGGCTACTAATTCTGAACCCACAAAAGCCTGCCCTCGCCCTTTGCCAATATGTCCCCGCCTTTTATGCAACGTGGCTTCCAAGCGGAGCTGATCTCCTGGCACAACCGGCCGGCGGAAACGGCATTTATCGATGCCTGCAAAGTAAGCTATTTTTCCCAGTGAGTCTGCGGTGCAAAGCAGGGCAACCGCTCCCGTTTGGGCTAAGGCTTCGATAATGAGCACCCCCGGCATCACCGGTTGCCCGGGAAAATGACCGGGGAAAAAAGGTTCATTGCCGCTAACGTTTTTCAAGCCCACCGCTTTTTCTCCCGGCTCCAGTTCCACTATCTTATCAACTAGTAAAAACGGATAGCGGTGCGGTAATATTTTCATGATTGCTGTTTGATCCATCGTTATGGAACCCGCCTCCTTATACTGTACTTTGCCATTCACCTTCTCATTCGCCAAAGTTGTGTTGTCTCCTGCTCCAAATTAAAGCAGCAGGACCAGTTGTTGACTAGACCTGCTAGCTTTATTAAGTCAAGCTTTCACGGCTTCGGCTACAGAATCGCAACTTTATTATGGGCGCCGGGGTTTGCTTGATTACAGCCCGATAGCACCCCCGGTCGCTGCAGGCGAGCCGTGTAAGACTGCACTTGATCCCAGTTAAGGCAATGATGTGGCCGTTGGCCGGCCAAAGCAGCTGCAACCTGCCTGGCCACCTCCGTCGCCACTTGGGCCTGCGCTTCTTCAGTTGAAGCTCCCAAGTGGGGAGTGATAATAACGTTCTCCAACTCAAATAACGGGCTGTCCGTACAGGGCTCTTCAGCCAATACATCCAAAGCAGCACCAGCTACCTGCCCGGTTGTTAAAGCTGAGATCAGGGCTTCTTCAACAATTAACCCCCCGCGGGCTGTATTAATAATCCGGATGCCTGGTTTCATCATTGCCAGCGTTTCGTGGTTTATAAATCCGCGGGTTTCCGCGCTGAGCGGCAAGTGCAAGGTCAGAAAATCCGACTGGGCAAATACCTCCCGGCTATCAGCCAACACCACCCCCGCAATTACATTGTCGGGGTTTAGATAAGGATCATACCCTAGTACCCGCATGCCGAGCGACTGGGCGCGCAGGGCAACAGCCGACCCTACCCGCCCTAAGCCCAAAATGCCGAGCGTCTTTCCCATCAGCTCCACTCCTCGAAATTGCGCCCGCTCCCAGCGCCCCTGTCGCAAAGTAGAGCTGGCTTGGGGAATATTACGCGCCAAGGCAAGCATCAATCCCAAAGCATGTTCAGCTGCAGCAATAGTATTTCCGGTCGGCGCATTAACTACCAGCACACCCTGCCGGGTAGCAGCATCGACATCGATATTGTCGGTACCTACCCCTGCCCGGCCCACCACTTGCAGTTCCGGGCAAGCTGCAATAAGTCCGGCGGTTACATCAGTGGCTGAGCGTACGATCAGAGCCTGACAGCCGGCACAGGCAGCTATCAGAGCTGGTAGGTCCAATTTTTTACTAAAAGCCTGTATTTTATGCCCCGCGCGGGCCAACGTTCGCCCTGCTTCGGGGGCAACATTGTCGACAATCACAACCTGAGCCATGCTAACCCTCCTGGTAAATTAGTTTTTGGGCCTGAGCCACCCCAGCCCCTAAATGCACCGGGTAGCCTTGCCGCTTTAGCCCCAACTCTAAAACCGCCAGGGAGCCTAAAATCTCAAGTTCATCCACATATCCCATATGGCCCATACGTATAACTGAATCCGATAATTCCCCTTTCCCACCGGCTAGGCATAAACCAAAGTCACGTTCGAGCGTTGCCCTCAATTCATCCGCCCGCCCATTTTGAACATACGCTGCTGTCACTGTGTTTGAGGCCCATTCATCTTCAGCCACCAGCTTCAAGCCCATAGCCGTCAAACCGGCCCTGACAGCCCGAGCCCAACGGCCGTGGCGGGCCCACACCTGCTCCAGCCCTTCCGCCAGCAGCTGATCTAAAGCAGCCTCAAGGCCGAACAGCAGACTAACATTGGGTGTCCAGGGCGAGAATCCTTGAGCCCCACTTTGTTGCCAAGCCTCGAGATTGAAATAGAAAGAACGCGGCCTTACTGTCTCTATCTGGGCCCATCCCTTAGCGCTTACGCTCAGAAAAGCCAAGCCCGGCGGTAGCATAAACGCTTTTTGCGAACCGGTTATCATAAAATCCACACCCCAGTCATCAGTGCGAATATCCATGGCTCCCATACTGCTGATAGCATCTACTAGCAGGAGGACTGGCGTGTTTTTGACCAGAGCACCGATAGAGGCCACATCGTTCACAACCCCGGTCGAGGTTTCATTGTGGGTAAGCAAAATCGCCTTGGGCTGTGGACCCTGCACCAGCCGTTCGGTTACTTTTTTTACATCTACCGGCTTACCCCAGGGAAACTCCAGCGCCTCCACCTCGGCCCCGCACTGGCGGGCAATAGCAGCAAAACGCTGGCCGAACTGACCGGTAATCAAGGCCAAAACCTTATCCCCTGGATTTAGGCTGTTGGTGACGGCTGCCTCCAGGGCCCCAGTACCAGAACTGGTAAAAATAAAAAGGTCGTTTTCAGTCTGAAAGACCTGTTTTGTTTTCTTCACCAACGATCGTTGCAAAGAAGCGAACTCGCAACTTCGATGCCCGATCAAAGGCCGAACCATGGCCGCCCTTACTGCCGGCGGAACCGGCGTCGGCCCCGGAATAAACAAGTGTTGTTTTCTCTGCATATGACATCTCCCCTTCGCAGATAAAAAATAAAGCCCCCCGCCCCCAACAAGGGGCGAGAGGCATTTTCCCGCGGTGCCACCCAAATTAGTATAAGTCCAAAAAACTTATACCCACTTATGATATGCTAACGGGTATCAACCGTACCAGCCTACTTGTCTTTAACTTCGGCCGTCTGCTTTGGGATGGATTCCAAGAACAGCCCTGCCGGCTCACACCTGCCGCCGGCTCTCTGAACAGAGCACATTCTCGTACTTGTTCCCAGCATCGCTTTTGATATTGCCTTATAGTATATCTTAACACCAGACTAAAAGCAAGCGGTTAGGTTCAACCCTTTTTTAGCCTTCCCGATTGGATCTGGCCAGCTGTTGGAACATAATTTGGGCCAGACTGCCTTCGGAACGGGCAATCACCCGGGCATATTCTGTATCCAACATGCTTTTAAATATCCTTTCACCGGCACTTTCCGGAAACAAGCCGCCTTCAGGTACAGTTTGCCTTAGCCCGGCGAAAACTTGGCCCCAAAAAATGGCCGAAAACTCCTCGCAAGCCACCTTCAAAGCCTGTCGGTCGTCCTTTAGCCCCGGGTTAGGCCCACTTCCAATTCTAATACCAGTCATGTGTTATCCCTTTCTTGTACAGACTGGGGCCAGTTTTATTAACCCAGCCTGTGATTAGCGCCTTAGATTATTTGCCACGCCCAACATTTCATCGGCCGTCGTAATAGCCTTGGCATTGATCTCATAGGCCCGCTGCGCCGTAATCAAGTTCACCATCTCTTCCACCACTTGCACATTAGACAGTTCCAGATAACCTGCGGCCAGATTGCCGCAATCCTCGCCGGGAATAAGGCCGTCTTCCACCGGGCCGGCAGCATCGGTAGCCAGAAATAAATTGCGGCCGATTGCCTGCAGTCCGGCCGGGTTTGGAAATATCGCCAAAGTAATCTGATCCCCGGTTACAGTGTCGCCGGCTATCTCATAACTTATCGTCCCATCTGAGGCAATAGCAATATTTTTAGCTTCAGGGGGTATATTGATGCCCGGCATAATATAATACCCGTCTGTAGTGACCAGATCGCCGTCGGCATCGATTTTGAAAGAGCCGTCGCGGGTGTAGGCTTCCTCACCGCTTGGTAGCTCTACCGCGAAGAAACCGTCACCTTCAATGGCTACATCCAAGGGATTTTGCGTCGGTTGTAAATTGCCGGTACTAAAAATTCTCAGTGTCGCCGCCGGTCGCACCCCGTGTCCTACAGTTAATCCACTGGGCACATAGCCTCCGTCAGCAGTAGGCACAGCGCCTTGAATAGTCTCATAAAGCAGATCCTGAAATTCTGTCCTGCTTTTCTTAAAGCCATTCGTATTTACATTGGACAAATTGTTGGATATGACATCGATATTCAGCTGCTGGGCCATCATCCCAGAGCTGGCCGACCACAGGGCCCGCATCATAGTTTTTCTCTCCTTTTCACCAAATTCGGCTGAACCGCGTCTGTCGGTCAGCGGTTCCGGGCCTCTGCTACGCAGTCCGGCCCCTGTATTAGACCCTACCTACCTCATTAATGAGCTTGTCCAGAGTCTGATCCTGGGTCTGGATAGCTTTCTGTCCCGCCTCGTATGTACGCATGGCGGTTATCAGATCCACCATCGCTTCAACCGGGGAAACATTAGCCTCTTCCAATACGCCTTGAAGCACCGTGGTTTCAATCAAGGCCAACGGCTCAGGTGAGACAAATAAATTGTGGCCAATTTTATTCATTTGCTGACCCGCAGGCGCCCCGGCTACTCTTAAACTGGCTGCAATGTCAGGATCATCCGCCCGGACAATGCCTCCGCCCCGGGACAGAACCGGAAACCCCTCGCTCGTTGTCAGCTCGCCCCAACCGTTAACCTGAAAGGCGCCGTCTCGGGTATATCTTTCCCCGGCTGGTGTATCTACCACAAAGTAGCCCTCGCCTTGGAGAGCAAAATCAAGTTCGCGACCAGTGTGGCGATATTGGCCACCCCGGTTCAAAAATGTTACTTCGGCCACCGCTGTTCCGGTGCCCAAATAGCCGACTGGCTGCGGCCGGGAAGATGAAAAAGACATTTTCGCCACAGCGTCATGGAAACGGTGAATAAACATGCTCGGCAATGCCGCTGTAACAGCCGCGTCAGCCCTGTAACCTGCAGTAGAAGCATTGGCCAAATTGTTGGCTGCCACATCAAGGCGCGTCTGTTGAGCCACCATGCCTGCGCCTGACGTATAAAGTCCTCTAATCAATTTTATCGCCTCCTTTCTGCTCTTAAAATAGCTTCGAACACCAGCGGAGGTTTTCCTTTTAGCTTGTCCAAGTATTCCAAGGCTTTACCCGTGCCTAAAGCCACCGCGGTAAGGGCTTGTTCAGACACATACACCGGTATCCCCAACTCTTGGCTAAAAAGCGTATCTAGCCCCTGAACCAGCGCTCCCCCTCCGGTCAATACTGCTCCTTTATCGATAATGTCCGATGATAGTTCTGGCGGTACCCGCTCCAGCACTTCTTTGACGCATTGTAGGATGGCTTGTACCGGTTCTGACATAGCTGCCAAAGTTTCTTCCGACGTAAGGCGGATGGTTTTGGGCAATCCGGTCAACATATCCCGCCCGCGGACATCGATTTCTTTATTTTCCGCCGGAGGATATACTGTACCGATTGTTTTTTTGATTTCTTCAGCCGTGCGTTCCCCAATTAAAATATTATAATTGCGGCGGACATACCGCACAATAGCATCGTCAAAATTATCGCCAGCTACCCTTAGCGATTCACTGAGCACTATCCCGCCCAAAGACAGAACAGCTACATCAGTAGTGCCACCCCCAACATCGATCACCATATTACCGCTGGGTTCAGCGATTTCTAGTCCTGCCCCCAAAGCTGCTGCCATTGGTTCCTCAATCAAGTAAGTGCTGCGGGCACCGGCTTGCCCGGCCGCTTCCAATACCGCCCGTTTTTCAACGGTGGTCACTACAGCCGGGATACAGACCATGATCCGCGGGCGAAAAAACAATCTCCGCCGGCAGGCTTTCTCGATGAAGAACTTTAACATTTTTTCGGTTATGTCGTAATTAGCAATAACCCCATCGCGTAAAGGCCGGATAGCCACGATATTTCCCGGGGTCCGGCCCAACATCCGCCAGGCTTCGGCCCCCACAGCAAGAAGTTCGCCACTGTCCCGATCGATAGCCACTACTGCCGGCTCTTGTAGAACAATTCCTTTTCCGCGTACGTATATAATTAATGATGCCGTTCCCAAATCGATGCCTATGTCTCCCCCCAAAAACATCCGGTTAGCCCCTTTCGCCGAACGCTCCTTTCTCTCAGATTCTTTAATTCTACACTCTTCCACATATATCCTCTTTAATAAAAACTATATCCCCAAATACTTTTTTCGGGTCGCTGCTCCGCCACGTAAATGCCGTTCTGCTTTGTTTTGATCCAAAATAGCACGTACTTTTTGCGCTAACTGGGGGTTGATCTTAGGGAGCCGCTCGGCCATATCTTTATGCACCGTACTTTTGCTCACAGAAAATTCTTGAGCTGCTTGGCGGACAGTAGCCCCGGTGCTGGCAATGTAGTGGCTGATCTCGAGCACCCGTTCGTAAATATGATCCCGCACGCTCGTTCCCCCTTTACCTTGGCTGCAATAAATGTATATGCCCAGGGAACTAAAAAATGCCCGGAGACCAGCCAGCACCATAGTTCTTGCTCGTTTCCATTAAAATAAGGGCGGGTTGCACCCCGTTAAACAACGTTTTGCAACTCGCCCCCAGATTTTAATTTCGCAGCTTATTCTTGTGCCTGAACCGGCATTGCCTCCCCAAAAGTAGGCAAATATAACTCAGGATCTAAAGCTGTACCTGCCAATCTGAGCTCCAGATGCAGCTGAGGTTCACAGGCAATACCGGATTTACCGACAGTAGCAATTACCTGATGTTGCTCCACCGCATGTCCTGGTTCAACTCTGGTCTCGTCTAAGTAACCATAAATGCTGCATTGCTCGGCCCCATGGTCGATGATCAGCATCTTCCCCCATTCGTTATCTTCTTTAATAGCAGTTACCGTGCCAGGTAGTACTGCTTTTACTTCTGTTCCCAACGCAACCTTGAAATTAACCCCGGGATGATAACGCCAATCGTTATACACCGGATGCTTTTGCCAGCCAAATGGTAGCGCAATCTCTGCCGTCACCGGGTTGACCAGATCAGCAAATGCTTGGCTCGAGGTCATCGTCGGCAACAAGGTTTCCTCCGGCAGCGGGCCGGGATCAGCAGCGGCCGGCTCAGGTTGGGCGACTGGCTGAATCGGTGTTACCTCTTGCTGTTGTGGCTCCGGTTCGGCTATGGTAGCTTCCTGAGCAGAAGGAATCTCCAACGGGATGGTTTCTTCCGGTTCGACTGCAACCGGGGACTCGGACCAGTAAAAATCGGAACCTGCGCCTGGGCGGGCAGGACGAGTCCAGTCAGTCGCCAAGTAAAAAAACCCGCCTCCAGCAGCAACCAGCATAAGCCCTACTGAAGCCCATACAAGCCAGCGCTTTCCAAACCAAAGACGAAATGAATGAAGCCGGCGGCCTGCGCCTTCTTTTAGTAGTTGAATCCACTCGCTTAATCCTTTCTTTTCCATAATTTCACCCCCACTCTATTGTCTCCTGAGCAGGGGTAACGTATACAAGCCAATGACAGAACGGATTGCCCTAACCGTCCGGGCTCATGCCGGGGGGAGGTTCTACTTGGGTCCCCGTATAATAATGCTCGAGTATGGCCCGAAAATCATAGCCCTGTTCGGCTAGCCTATTGGCCCCGTACTGACACATGCCCACCCCGTGGCCTTTCCCATGGGTTATAAACACCACTTTCCCGGCCTCGGCCAGCCGCCAGCTAAAACCAGTGGAATTAAGCCCCAACCGTTGGCGGACATCAGGCCCGGTCAAACTAACATCCCCGGCCCGAAACCTATGTACTCGTCCACCGGCCGTCCGCTCTAACACCTCAAGATCAATACCGCCGCTGGCCAAAAGCGTAATCTTACCCCCCAGTTGCTGCTCTAATTCAGCTAGACTAAAGGTTGTTTCCACCGCCACATGCTTATTTTCAGTACCACAACAGCATTCAACCGGTACGAGGTAGGGCACCGGGTTTCCCCAAACAGCCTCCACAGCCTCTGTCCCCAAACCACCACAGCTGGCATGATAAACCGGATCGATCAGTTCATGGTTGTAGGTAATTATTAAGCCCTGGGTGGCTGCTACTGCCTCAGCAATCTTTAGCCGGTACTCAGGATAAGAAAAGATCCCCCAGCGCTGCCGTAGTTCATCCTCGCCCAAAAAGGCCTGGCAACAATTAGGGTCCGTGCAAATATCGGCTGCTTGATTTTTGGGGCAACCGTTACCACCGTAAATTCGGCAGCGGCGCAAGGCATACGTTCGTGCCGCTACAGCCTGGGCCCGCAAGGCTTCAGGTTCGAACCGGGCCGGCATTTCGCCAGCTACAACCCCGATTAAATAATCATCTAAATTCATTTCCTCGATCATACCGGTGCTGGCCTGAAATACCTTTAACATCGGCACCATTGATTCTACCCTGGCGTCTGATCCTGGTACAATATCCTGGGGAAGTGGCTTTGGACCCGGATAAAAGCTTACCACAGCAGCAGGAATCAGGAGAACGATAGCCGCCACCAGCAATACTGCAGCCGCAATAAAACTCCTCAAGGCCACCTTCCCCCTCTGCGCCATCTCAGCTCAACCTTTTAGCTGCCTGTTGACATCTATATGAAGCTGCTGCAGAGGGTATGCGTTATACTTTTACACTACAAGCCTCATCCGCCTTCTACTTTATATTTCTATCTTGGCGGGTGACATAGCGATAAAGATTATAGAACCCGGCAGCAATCGTAATCAAAACCAGCAAGCTGGAAAAAATACTGCCCGTACCGTAGCGAGCATCGATGAAATTTCCCAAATAGTAGCTGGCGCTGATACCGATGGCCAGACCCAAAGTAAATTTGCTCGCAGTTAGAATCCAACCGATCCTGCTGCGCATAAAAGCCCCTCCTTTTGTCACCGGCCAAGTGGCTTGTTGGCCCTATCGCCAAAGTATTCCCTCAGCCCCTTGACAATCCGGCTGGCCGCCTGGCCGTCCCCGTACGGATTAATTGCCTGGGCCATACAATTGTAGGCCTTGGTGTCGGTTAACAGTTTTCGGGCTGCCAGCACCACTTTTTCTTTTTCTGTCCCAACTACTTTTACCGTACCGGCCGATACCGCTTCCGGCCGTTCGGTAACATTGCGCAACACCAGCACCGGGCGGCCCAAGGATGGGGCCTCTTCTTGGATCCCACCCGAGTCGCTCAAAATCATGTATGACCGGGCCATCAGGTTAGCAAAATCAGCATATCCCAAAGGCTCCAATAAACAAATCCGCGGCCGGCCCCTCAAGATGCGCCGGACCGGCTCTTGCACCTTTGGGTTTAAATGCACAGGAAAAATAATGGCCACATCCGGATGCTGATCTATTATTTCAGCTATCGCCCAACAGACGTTCTCCAACGGCTGCCCCCAATTTTCCCGCCGGTGCACCTCCACTACTAGCGTCCGGTATTTATGCCAGTCCCAGGATTTAAGTTTAGGATGCTCAAATTCATAATCTTCAGCCACCGTTAGAAAAAGTGCATCGATAGCCGTGTTGCCGGTAACCAATATTCGCTCGGGGGGCACGTTTTCTTGTAGTAGGTTTGCTCGGGAAACCGTTGTGGGAGCAAAATGCAAGTCAGCCAAAACACCGGTTAAGCAGCGGTTCAATTCCTCCGGGTAGGGAAAATATTTGATCCCTGTTCGCAGACCTGCTTCTACATGCCCGACTGCAATTTGCCGGTAAAATGATGCTAAAGCAGCAGCAAAGGTGGTAGTCGTATCACCATGAACCAAAACCATATCCGGTTGTTCTACAGCCAACACTTCATCCAGCTTAATAAGCACCCGGCTGGTAATCTGGGTTAGGCTTTGGGCCGCTTCCATTATATCCAAATCATAATCCGGCTGGATGGAAAACAAATCCAGAACCTGATCCAACATTTCACGATGCTGGGCTGTAACGGCCACTTTAGCATCAAATTCCGGTACCAATGCCAATTCCTTTACCAGCGGTGCCATTTTAATCGCTTCCGGCCGGGTACCAAATACCGACATAATTTTAATCTTGTCCATAACCTTAACTCCTTTACCTCGCATTTAGCGCTATCTGTCCAGCCGGCACCTCGGCTACTTGCGCCGGGCAAGCAGCGCTTAAAACTGAGGTGCTGTAAAAAACGGAGGCCCCAAACGGGACCTCCGTATTTATTTGCGCTGGTTTAAGTCACTTAACCCCGTAGATCCCGGCCATCATGCTTAGTTACAAGCGGCTCGCCGCTGGATCGGCCAATGGCCAAGGTCAACCCCAAACCTACCAACAGCAACGCTATAGCTACCAGTCGGGAGCCAGCTTCAGCTACAGCCACGGCACTGAGGCCAAAACAGCCGCTGACAAAGTATAAAATAACAACCGCCTGCCGCTGGTTTAATCCTAAGGCCAACAACCGGTGATGCAAATGGCCCCGGTCCGCTTGAAAGATCGAGCGCCCATTGGCAAAGCGACGGATAATAGCCAGGCTAGTATCTATAATCGGCAGTCCCAATGCTAATAACGGCACTGCCAAAGCAATAGTGGTAGCACTTTTTAGGGTTCCTTGAATTGCTGCTGCCCCGAGGACAAAACCCAGCAGCATCGATCCCGTATCACCCATAAAGATACGGGCCGGATAAAAATTATGGGGCAGAAAGCCCAAAGCAGCTCCGGCAATGGCCGCCGTCAGAATGGTGACCTGATACTGGCCCTGCTGCCAGGCTGCAACCCACAGGGTCAAAGATGCAATGGCCCCGACCCCGGCCGCCAAACCATCCAAGCCATCGATTAAGTTCATCGTGTTGGTGATGCCTACTAGCCAAAAAACCGTCAGCGGCAGCCCCCAGTAGCCGATATAGCTCATACCAGGGAACGGACCGTGAGCCCATGGGTTGGAAACCCAATCTACGGCATTACCCGAGGCTACAAACACTGTTGCAGCCAAAATTTGTCCGGCCAACTTCCATTTTGCCGGAAGCTCCAAATAATCATCGATCAGGCCCACGATCACGATAATGAACGCTCCGCACCAAAGTTCGAGCAGATGATTCCAGTTGGGGGTCTGTGCGATCAGGGCCGTTACTGTTACCGCTACCGTAAAGCCGGCAAATATCGCCAGTCCTCCTAACCTGGGTGTCGGCGTTTTATGAATATGTCTTCCGCTCGGCTGGTCATCAGGCCGGGCAATTGCCCCCGTACGTGCAGCCAAACGTCCCACAGGCGGAGTTAGCCCAAAAGCAACCACCGCGGCCAGGGCAAAAGCTATGCTTGGTGCTACCATAAAAAACACCTCAGTCCAGGATAGAAGTTCTTCTTCATTTTAACTGCCTAGGCTATGGCTTGTCAATCAAAAGCCCTCTGTTGCGATGGCGATAAGTAGCCCTTTGCCTCCAATTTAGCTATGTGATCCCGTAAAGCTTCATCCAAATCAACCCCGTGCTGTTCTTCCAGAACAAACATCATAGACACAGTGGTCTGGGCTACATCCAGCAGCTCCCGGGCTATCACCTGCATGGCTTGTTGTTCCGACAAGGTTACCCGCTCCCCATTAAGGCCGCGGAACTTACCTACCGCCTGGGCCAATTCCCCGGCTTCCTCCAACAGCTTAACCAAGGTTGATTCTAACGTAGGGTTTAGCCGATCAAGCTTTGGCAGTAGGATCCCTTTTTCCTGCACCACTGCTATCTCCTCCCAATCGAACAACTTCCACCCCGGCCTCAGCTAAGATCGCTTTAGCGAGTTTGTCAGGATAATTTCCTTGGTAAACTATGCGTCTGATACCGGCATTGATTATCATTTTAGCACAAACGGAACAGGGGTAATCCGTGCAGTACAGTGTTCCGTCCCGAATACTGACTCCATGTACCGCCGCTTGAATAATGGCATTTTGTTCAGCATGGAGGCCACGGCACAATTCGTGCCGTTCGCCGGGTGGAACTTGCAGCCGCTCCCGTTCGCAGCCCACCTCCTGGCAGTGGGCAATCCCTGCCGGCGCCCCATTATACCCCGTAGTCAGCACTCGTCGCTCCTTAACTACTATCGCTCCCACCCGGCGCCGCAGGCATGTTGATCTGCTGGATACGACAACAGCAATTTGCATAAAGTAGGTATCCCAATTCGGTCGTACTTCTTTAACCGGCTTCATGCCCGCGCCTCCTATAATGCAACCTCCGGGTAGAGCGGATAAGCAGCACAAAGATCTTGCACACGCGATCTGAGTTTGTCCTTTAGGCCCGGCTCTTCAAACCGGGTCAAAGCCTGAGCAATTATATCGGCAATTTCATCCATGTCAGCGACCGACAAACCCCGAGTAGTCATAGCTGGCGTACCGAGCCGGAGGCCGCTGGTTACAAAAGGGCTCTCCGGGTCGTAAGGGATAGTGTTTTTGTTTACCGTGATATTAATCTCATCTAGCATAGCCTCAGCTTCCTTGCCGGTTACTTTTTGCGGCCGAAGATCCACTAGCAGCAAATGATTATCCGTACCAGCGGACACCAGCGTAAAGCCCCGGTTTATTAGCCCGGCAGCCAAAGCTTTTGCATTAGCTACTACCTGTTGTTGATAGGCTTTGAATTCCGGAGTCAAGGCTTCCTTAAAAGCTACTGCTTTAGCTGCAATTACATGCATCAGCGGCCCGCCTTGGATGCCAGGGAAAACAGCCCTGTCTACAGCTTGGGCCTGTTCTTGGGGGGACAGAATTAACCCGCCCCGCGGCCCTCGTAAGGTCTTATGAGTAGTGCTGGTAACAAAATCGGCCACTGGTATCGGGCTCGGATGTAAGCCGGCAGCCACCAATCCAGCTATATGGGCCATATCCACCATCAAATAAGCATCAACTTCCTGAGCTATGGAAGCGAAGGCATCAAAATCAATCAGGCGGGGATAAGCAGTGGCCCCAGCTACGATCAAGCGGGGACGCTCGCGCTTGGCGATGGAGCGCACCTTATCATAATCGATACGGCCCGTCTTCTCATTTACCCCGTAGTCAACAATCCGGAACCATTTGCCGGAAAGGTTGACCGGATGCCCATGGGTTAAATGCCCGCCGTGGGTAAGGTTCATGCCCAAGATAGTATCTCCGGGATCCAAAACTGCAAAATAAACAGCCGTATTGGCTTGGCTGCCGGAGTGCGGCTGGACATTGGCATGTTCTGCTTGGAACAGCTTACAGGCACGCTCTTGGGCCAATCTTTCAGCTATGTCTACATACTCACAACCGCCATAATATCGCCGTCCGGGGTATCCCTCCGCATATTTATTGGTCAAAACTGATCCTTGGGCTTCAAGCACTGCCCGGCTGGCAAAATTTTCGGAGGCAATCAGTTCTAAATGACTCTGCTGGCGTAACAATTCCTTTTTGATACTGTCGGCTATTTTAGGATCCAGTGTCTGTAAAGATCCCATCTTACATTTCTCCTTATCGTAAAAATAGCTCCGATACCGGTTCATTCTTTAGGGCCTACATTCTACAGCGCCTATTTTCTGTACCCGCCGGGCGTGACGCCCTCCCTGCGGAACCGCTGCCAACCAAATGCGAACAATCTCCTCGGCCAAGCCGAGTCCGATCACCCTAGCACCCAGTACCAATACATTGGCATGATTATGTTCACGGCTAGCACGGGCAGAAAAAGTATCGCCGCAGAGCGCCGCCCGCACCCCCGGTACTTTGTTAGCCACCATGGACATACCAATTCCGGTGCCGCAAACCAAAATCCCCAGCCCTACTTCTTGCTCCGCCACTTTCCGGGCCACTGCCAGGCCAATGTCGGGATAGTCGCAGGATTCAGTGCTATCGGTCCCCAAATCCTGATAGGGGATATCCAGCCCATCGAGCCAGGTTTTAATCGCTTCTTTTAGATCAAAGCCGGCGTGGTCGCTACCGAGAATTAATTTCAATGGTAATCACCTTCTGTCATAGTCATACCCGGTATGATGTGGATTCTTTCTTACACCTGGGGCATCTTTCTTACTTGCTTTTGCACAGGCCAGGGTCAGCTTTGGTTTACAACTTTACATCGGCTCCCAACACCCCAACAATCTCACCTTGAAAACGGAGCGGCAATGCCAACGTAACACAAGGCCGATAAGTTGCAGTAGAAATATAAATATCCGTTTGAACTTTTTCCCCTTGGCAAGCCTTTTGATACCAGGGCCGGTGCGAAACATCCAAGTCTAATCCTTCTTGGGTCATGGCCATCGTTCTACCATCCAGATTAACAGTATACATCAGTTCAAAACAAGGATGGGCGGCTTGTTTTTTATGAAGCTGGGCCAGCTGTTCTTGTACTGGCGCCCGGACAAAGTTAGGATTCACGCTCAAAGGCTCCAGCACCCGCCAGCCTTGATCCACAGTAGTTTTAAGTATTTCGGCCGACACTTCGAGATTGCCGAACTTACGGGTAAGATCATAAAGCCGGTCGGCCATAACCGAAAGTCTATTGGCTGCCCCAGCCATTTGTTCAACGCTGGCTGTTTGTTCCTCGACAGCTGCCGCTGCTTCTTGGCTACCGGCAGCAGTTTGCTGAGCACTGTGATTGACAGCGTCCATCAGCTGGGCTACATCGGCAACCCCCTGTACCTGCTCGTCCACATGCCGGGTTATTTCCGTTACCTTGGTGCGGAGTCCTCCCAGAACCGTAAGCATGGCTGCCAATGCTTCCCGAGCGTGATTGGATTGCGCGGCTGCCGCCCGTGACTTTTCAGCCTGCTCTTCCATGGCTGCAGCCAAGGCGCAATCTTCTTCATGAATGCGATTTAAGATCGTAGTTATTTCCTTCGCTGCTTTGGCAGCTTGCTCAGCTAACTTCCTGATTTCAGCGGCTACTACCGCAAAACCCCGACCTTGTTCACCGGCCCGGGCAGCTTCAATAGCCGCATTTAAAGCCAGTAAATTTGTCTGCTCGCTGATTTGAGTCACGCTGGCCACAATGGCACCGACCTCGCGCGTACCTTCAGTATGCTGGTGTACGTCAGCGGCTAATATCTCGCTGCGTTCAGCAGTCATCTCCACTGCTTCAAGCAGCGCTTCCAACGCTTCGCGGCTGGTATTTACATCTGCTGCCACCTGATCTGCCGCCTGTTCACTGTCCTTGACCCTGGCAGCGATGGATTCGGCGCCGATATTCATCTGATTTGTTTTCGCGACAGTATCAGTAGCAGCTTGGGCTTGTTTGGAAGCCTGGTGGGCCATTTCCTGGACCACTTCAGCGACCTGAGCCATAGCTTCTTGAGCTTGACCGCTGCCCGATTCCAGCTGGGCGGCTGAGGTCCGCATCTGGTCAGCTGCCACCTGTAGTTCACCCAAAATTCGTTGTAGCCTGGCGGCCAACTGCTTTAACGGTGAAGCCAGCAGATAGGCTGACCCCATAAGCTGTTGGGGAAATTCAGTATAGGTTTCCCCGGCAGCTAGCGCCTGTAGATATTCAACTATGCTAGCCAGGGTGCGGCGTTGCCAGACATTATCGAACCAGACATAACCTAACGTTATCAGCCCCCACCATAGTAACAAGCTCGGCCAAAACCAGGTCGTTTTAACATTACGTCCAAGCCAGATTGTACCGCCACTGCAAAGTACTGCTGATACAAACGCCGGCAGAACCTGATAAAGTACTCTTCCCCCTTTGTTCACTTGTCTATCCCCCCTGTTAGACTTGGGCCTAGTTGCCCAATAGCAAAGGTTTTAAACTTTGTTATGTATTCAGTTCGTTACCAAAGGGCGGCTTCCCTGCCTTAGTCTCCGGATGACGAAGCCTTTTGGCTGATATATTCTACTATAGGCCGGAGCAGGTACCTCATTTGTTCGCGGACCTGGCGGTAAACGTACAGCGACTGCCCAAAGGGGTCGTCCACAGTCAAAGCAGCCTCGGAGCTGCCTTCTAAACCGGACAGGGTAGCTAATTGACCTAGGCTATACGTTTTCTTTTCGGCAGCCGGCTCCAAAGCCAAAACAAGCTCTTTTTGGGACGGGGTCATGGTTAAGATCAAATCAGCCGCCTGAAGCATCTCCCTCGTAACTCGGCGGGCCCGGTGACCAGTCAGATCCAATCCTTCTTCTTGCATCACTTCCACAGCAGGCAAAGCAGCCCTGCTTCCCGGGTTGGCCCCCAATCCGGCTGATTCTATTTTGATACCAGCCGCTTCAGCACCCATCTTCTGAGCCAGAATATGCTCAAGCAAGGCTGCCGCCATCGGGCTGCGGCAAGTATTGCCGGTACAGATTAACAGCACTGTCAGCATAAGCCTGATCGGCCTCCTTTTATCAACATAACAAGACCTAACAAAACAAAAGCAACTCCGGCAGCCATTTGTAAAACCTGGGGAGGGATGATCCTTGTCAGTGCTTCGCCAGCCAGCACACCGACAAAGCTGGACAATACCAACGCACCAGCGGAACCTGCGAACACCAACCACGGGGCACGGCATTCCGCAGCCAAAAGCATTGTTGCCAGCTGGGTCTTATCGCCCAGCTCTGCCAAAAACACCAAGGTAAAGGCTTTCCAAAACAAAATGCAAACCCCCCATTATTTAATAAATTGCCCGCTTGAAATTTTAAGCCTTGATAATCCGATAGCCGGCTGCTTTTCGCAGGCGGTTCATTACCGCCAAACCCAAACCGACCATGTCGACGCCTTCGGCTAGAATAATTTGAATACCCTCAGCATCCAGTTGGCGCAGCAGACTGAATAAGTTGGCTGCTACTGTAGCCAGGTCTTCACGCGCCCCTACTAGACTAGCCTTTCTCGCCCCATAGCAGTGTATTGTTTCGGTAGTGGCCATAATAGCCACGCGTTTTCCGCGGTTAACATAGTCATCGTATAATATGCAGATTTTAGCTACAATATCTGCCGGTCTGCCTTCCACTACCACCAGTTCAGCTTTAGGCGCATAATGTTTGTATTTCATCCCCGGGGCCCTGGCCTTGATCCCCCGGGGTATGCTGGTCTGGATAATGGCAGGGTCGACCGAAATGGAGGAAATCTCTTCCCTAAGCTGCTCCAAAGTCAAGCCACCCGGCCGTAAAATTTGTGGTGGAGTTACGGTTACATCCAAAACAGTGCTTTCCACCCCTACCCCTGTAGGCCCACTATCAATGATCATCTGAATTCGTCCGGCTAAATCGTTCACCACGTGTTCCGCTGTGGTTGGGCTCGGCCGCCCGGATATGTTGGCGCTAGGACCTGCCAACGGACAGCCGCTCATCTCTATCAGGGCCAAGGCTACCGGGTGAGCTGGCATCCGCACGGCTACAGTGCTAAGTCCGCCTCTGGTCTCTTTTGGCACGCAATCGCTAGCTGCAAATACTAAGGTTAACGGCCCGGGCCAAAATCTTTTTATTAATCTATCAGCAACCGGTGGCACATCCCGCACTAAGCCCATAATTTCTTGGGGCCGAGCCACATGCACTATCAGCGGGTTATCCGCTGGGCGTCTTTTGGCCGCATAGATGCTGGCTGCCACCATCGGGTCGAGGGCATTACCGCCAAGCCCGTAAACCGTTTCGGTTGGAAAAGCTACCAACCCGCCACCGCGGATAATGCGGCCGGCTTCCTCCAGTTGCACCAAATCGTAAGATTGTTTAACCCTGATAACCTTGGTTCCATTGATCAGCTGCATAAAAGCTTGCACCCTTTTTTGTTAGCGACGCCGCCGGCGCCGTTTTCCTTTTCGGTAATTTTCTTCCTCACAATCACCGTCCCAGTAAGCCTTATCCCAAGTCCCGTATGATGCTGGCCGAGGACGTTGCGGCTGGCGATAACGCCGGCGCTCGATAGCGGCACGGACCCGCTGCCAGAATTGCACCGATCCTTGAACCTGTGCCCCGCGGCGCCCAGCACCGGCTTGTACTTCCAAATCTGAGCTGACCACCAATGTACCCGGGGCTGCTCGTGCTATTACCGCTGTATCGGCCGAAGGGGCGAATTGAACCCGGATACCGCCGCGGGCAAAATAGCTGCGGTTACCGGGGCCATCAAAGATCACGGTTATTTCATCCCCGCGGCCGCATTTATAGAGAAAAAGGCGGTCAAGAAGTGCCTCCCGCCCTGCCTCCAATGTACGGCTTTCGATATTAAGTAGCGCCGGAACCTGCCGAATCAAATTATAACCATCAATTATAATGTCCACCGGTTACACTTCCCCATCCTTTTTCTGCCTAAATTATATCTTATCAACTGATAAACAGCAACGGGCAGCGCATCAGCGGCTGAACAATGCTCACTCGCCTCGTTCTCGAGATTGGATTAAAGCCATATATTGTCATTAGGCTGCAGTACCCATAACCGAGAATAGGGGGAATTAGTTTTGTCCTACAATAGTTTAGTGCTGGCTATGGCAGCCACCCGCTTGCTGGCTGGTTTGTTGGAGATCGGTGGGGCCACCTTAATGCTCCGGCTGGGGAAGGTGGAGCAAGCGTTTCAAGTCAATGCCTGGCTAGGCATCATCGGGCCCACCATCTTTTTAGTAGTAAGCAGTCTGGGTCTGGCTGGAATGGTACATCAGGTCCCGCCGCTTAAGATCGTTTTACTCCTTGGGGCGGTTATCTTGATTATGCTGTCCGCTCTTTTGTAGGGGAACATGAAAAACGCCAGCGGCATATATTGAGCGCAGAGGCTGTAAATAGGATCAGCTAATCGACCGGCCTGACGATTATGGCCGGGAAAAGAGGTGATTATTTGTCCAGGTATCTGCGCCAGATATTTATTTTGGGCACCCTGGCTATAGTTTGGGAACTGCTTGCACGCCTAGGTATTTGGCCCCAACTGCTATTTCCAACGGTAACCGATATTTTGTCGGCCCTGGTCGAAGAGCTCGCCAGCGGAGAGATCGCCAGCCGCACTTGGTATTCACTATCTCTGATAGCTACCGGTTTAGGACTGGCCATTATAACCTCGTTTCTAGCCTCTTCCTTGGCTATGCTGTGGGGACCTTGGGCCGATGGCCTTCAGACCGTGATGGCCGTACTTCACCCCTTGCCGTCTATCGCCATCCTGCCAATTTTGCTCCTTTGGTTCGGAGCCGGGGCGCACTCGATCATTATTTTGATTGCTTTTTCTGCCTTTTGGCCCCTAACCGCCAGTATTTTGGGCGGGTTATGTTCAGTACCCCGCACTCAGATAGAAGTAGGATGCAATCTAGGCCTCACCGGCCTTAGACTGGTCAGTCAGGTCATGCTTCCGGCAGCCTTACCGGCTATCATATCCGGGCTGCGTGTCGGTTGGGCCCGGGCCTGGCAGGCTTCGGTCGCCGCAGAAATGGTTTTCGGCGCCTCCGGAAGTGAGGGCGGACTGGGCTGGTTTTTGTACAAACAGCGCTATTTCCTTGAAGTACCGAAAGTATTTGCCGGTATGCTGGTTATTGTTTTCATCGGACTTCTGATCGAAAATATCCTCTTTAATTTGCTGGAGCGCCACACCATTGCTCGCTGGGGAATGAGCATTAGATAAGGGGTGATGATTAGATGATACAAGTGGAATTCCAAGGCGTGGGTAAAACATTCCAGACCGGTAACCAAGAAATCGTCGCGCTGGACGATATTTGTTTACAGGTTCGGCAAGGTGAGTTCTGGACTATTATCGGGCCATCTGGTTCCGGCAAGACCACCTTACTCCGTTGCCTAGCCGGGTTTGAGTTTTTGACAGCCGGGAAAATTTATGTCTCCGGGCACCAGGTTTCCGCCCCTGGACGGGATCGAATGATGGTTTTTCAGGACTTGGATCAGCTGTTTCCCTGGCGGACAGTGCTGAGCAATGTTATGCTAGCCCTTAAATTAGCCCAACCGGGAACGACCCCGGCCGAAAGAAAAAGTCTGGCCTTAGACTATCTTGATCTGATGGGTTTAATCGAATACGCTCATTTTTATCCTTATCAGCTGTCCGGTGGTATGAAGCAGCGGGTAGCCATCGCCCGGGCCCTGGGAGTTAAGCCCTCTGTGCTGCTGATGGATGAACCTTTCGGTAGTTTGGATGCCATTACCCGCTCCGGTTTACAAAAAGAATTGCTTCGGATCTGGCACGAAACTGGTGTGACCATTATTTTTGTTACTCATAATATAGAAGAAGCTTTGCTATTAGCTGACCAAATTGTGGTTTTAGCCCGCGGTGGTACTATACGGGCTGTAGTCAAGAACGTTCTGGCCCGGCCGCGCAGCACCAAAAACGCTTCCTTTACCACCGCCTGGCAGCATCTACACCATCTGCTCGAGCAATCCGGTTATCGGGGCCAGCCAGGTACCGCATCCCGGCCCAGCTTGGATCCGCGGCCGCTGGCTCGGCCACTGGGCCAAGCAACTTTATAACCCATAACAGATTATGTGGAAGTGTACCGCGCTTGCACAACCCGAGGCCGACCCGCCAAATCCAGCACTGGCGGCAACACAGTAAAACCTGCAGCCGCCAACAGGCGGGAAACTTCATCCGCCTGCCCGGCTCCGACCTCAAACAAAAGCCATCCGCGTGGCAATAGATACTTATGTATATCCGCTATTATCCGGCGGTAATAAAAAAGCCCGTCCGGGCCCCCATTTAGGGCCTCAGCCGGTTCCTGCTGCACTTCCGGCCCCAGCTGGCTAAGTTCTGGCGACGGAATATAAGGGGGGTTGGCCACCACCGAGTGAAACAGGGAGGCTTGATCTTGCGGTGGCCACAAATCAGCCCGGCAAAATTGGACCCGCTCGGCTACGCCATGGTAGCACGCATTCTGTTGGGCCAATTCAAGCGCAGCAGGTGAAATGTCAGTAGCTGTTATTCTAGCCCGGGGTAAATTCACAGCTAAGGAAATAGCTATTGCCCCGCAGCCAGTACCTATATCTAAGATGCTAGCAGTCGGTGCCAACAGTGTTTCCCTAACCAGCTCCAACACCCGCTCGACCAAAACCTCCGTCTCCGGACGTGGTATTAATGCTGCCGGGGTAACCTGTAACATCAACTTAAAAAATTCCCGTTTACCAACAAGATAGGCAACCGGCGTGCCCTGGGCACGCCGGTTGAGCATATGTTCCCAGTCGGGCATCAGCTGGGAGGGTAGCGGTGCCAATAGTTCCCGATAAAACTCCTCCCGGTTAAGACCCGTAATATGACGCAGCAATACTTCCGTATCCAAAACCGGGGTCTCGACCCCCGCCCGGCCTAAAAAGCGAGCCCCTCGATGCCAGGCCTCACGCAGCGTAATCATAGCTTAGCCCAGTTGACGCATCTTTTCAGCCTGCTCAGTAGTAAGAAGCGGTTCAATAACAGGGTCCAAATCACCCTCCAGTACCGCCTCTAATTGATGTAAAGTCAAGCTGATGCGATGGTCTGTAATCCGATTTTGGGGAAAGTTGTAGGTCCGGATCCGCTCGCTACGGTCACCGGTACCGACCTGGCTCCGCCGGGTCTGTTCCAGCTCGGCCCGCTGCTCAGCCTGGGCAAGGTCAAATAAACGTGCTTTTAATACCCGCATTGCTTTTTCCCGGTTTTTAATCTGGGATTTTTCATCTTGACAGGTAACTACAAGGCCGGAAGGCAGATGAGTAATCCTAACCGCGGAATAAGTTGTATTTACGCTCTGCCCTCCTGGTCCGCTGGAGCAGAATGTATCGATCCGAAGGTCATTAGCATTGATCTGCACATCTACATCCTCGGCTTCGGGAAGCACTGCCACTGTCACAGTCGACGTGTGTATCCGGCCTCCGGATTCGGTTACCGGGATCCTTTGGACTCGATGTACCCCGCTTTCGAATTTAAGGCGGCTGTAAGCCCTGCGACCGCTGACAGCAAAGACTGCCTCTTTAAAGCCGCCCAGTTCGGTTGGGTGGGAAGACAATATTTCCGTCCGCCAGTTTCGGCCTTCAGCATAGCGCTGATACATCCGAAACAGCTCACCGGCGAACAAAGCAGCTTCATCCCCGCCAGCCCCAGCCCTAATTTCCATAATAACGCCTTTTTCATCCAATGGATCCCGGGGCAAAAGCAAGAGCTTGAGTTCTTGCTCCAGCTTTTCTTTTTCTGCTAATAAATGCTCTATTTCATTTTCCACTAGGCTGATAAATTCGGCCTCGAGGTTTTGTTCTAGTAATTCCTTATTTTCAGCCAGTTCCCGTTCTATCTCCTTATGCCTACGGTACACAGTTACAATGGGTTCCAAACTGGCATAATCCTTCGCATGCTGCTGCCATTGATCCTGTTTGGCCAACACCTCCGGGTCAGCCATCAGCCGCCCCAAGTCTTCATAATTCTGTTCTATTTCTGCTAGCTTAGTAAATATGGTGCTCATAATCTCACCTCGGGTTCTCTGCGAACAACTTCCCGCAACGCCGCCAGCGCCACTTCAATTTGGTCCTCATCCGGTTCCCGGGTGGTTAGCTTTTGCAACCACAAACCGGGGCCGGCTAAAAGTCGAAGCAGCACTGATTTGCTGCGACCGGCCAAACGCAACCATTCATAAGATATTCCAGCCACCAAAGGCAATAACAATAGCCGAGATAGTATGCGCCAATAGATTGATGGCCAGCCGAGGAAAGCAAACAGTAAAATGCTGACCACCATTACATAGAGCAAAAAGCTAGTGCCGCAACGGGGATGCAAAGTGCTAAAACCTGAGACATCGGCCGCTTCAAGCGGCAAACCCTGCTGTTCAAAGGCATGCACCACCTTGTGCTCAGCCCCGTGGTACTCAAAAATCCTGCGCACATCCTTAACGAATGTAATGCTGACCACATACAGGAAAAATATCGCTAGCCGCAGCAATCCTTCGCCCAAACTTAGCAGTACCGGGTTGCTGCCCTTACCCAGCCAGCGCATAAGAGCAGTAGGCAGTACAATGAACAGGCCCACCCCTAATAGTGCTGCTAGCAAAAAAGTTGCCGCAACCTCCTTAGCAGTAAGCTGCCCTTCGTCGCCGCCGAACTGGCCGGCTGAGAAATTAAGTGCCCGTAGGCCCAGCGACAACGAATACACCAATGCCACTGCCCCACGTACTACCGGCCAACGCAAAAAACCAAGGTGGGCTGGCGGCGTCCACAGCCGTTGCACAGTGGTAACAATATTACCGTCATCACGGCGCACAGCAGTAGCCGCCCACGATTGCCCTCTCATCATTACGCCCTCAATCACCGCTTGCCCGCCCAACTGTTGGCCCACATTGTTTCCCCCTCACTTCTCCCTCGGGCTTCATCCCTACCCAGCGGCCTCAAAGCTGGAACAAAATAGGCCCAGCACTAAGTAGCAGAGCCTGACGCTCTGCTATTTGAGTCCATATCTTCTGGTAAAACGCTCTACCCGGCCGCCAGTATCTACGATTTTTTGCTGGCCGGTGAACAATGGGTGGCATTGAGAACAAATTTCCACCCGCAGGTTTTCTTTAGTGGAACCGGTTTTGAAAGACGCGCCACAAGCACACCTTACCACTGTTCTATAGTAAGGAGGATGAATTCCTTTTTTCATCGTTTGTCACCCTTTCTCTACATCTGGTACCACGTCATTATAGCACAGCCGCGAATACCATTGCAATAATATAGTAATATGGCCCCAGCCCGCCGGCTTAAACGCATTACCCCGGAAGTTAACATTAGGCCGTAAAGGTATTTATCCCATCCAGAGCGAAATACTAATTGCCACCAGCGCTTAAAATTGGCCAGGGCCTTGCTGGCTTGGCTTAAAACAGGCAACCCGGCTTTCCAATAACAAGCAGGAGGACTATAAATGGATAACCAATACGATTTTGATACCCTGTGCATCCACGGCTCAAGCCCGGCTGCCCATCCGCTGAACGCCTTAAATCCGCCGATATTTATGACCTCTACTTTTTCTTTTGCCGATGTTAGCACCGCCAAGGCCATTATGAACTTTGAACAAGAAGGCTTTATTTACAGCCGGGGCAATAATCCCACATTAAAATTATTTGAGCAGCGCCTGGCTACGTTAGAACGGGGGACAGATGCGGTAGCTTTTGCCTCCGGTATGGCTGCCATATCCTCGGTACTGCTGTCTTTGCTAAAACCGGGAAACAATGTTATCGTCCATAAAACTCTTTACGGTTCAAGCTTCACGGTGGCCCATAATCTTTTACCTAAATATGATATCGATTGTAAGAGCGTAGATTTTACCCAGCCCAAAATGGTAGCAGCAGCCATAGATGGCAACACAGCTGTTTTATATTTTGAAACCCCAGCCAACCCTAATTTAGCAGTAATTGATATTGAGCAGATCGTTGCGATCGCCAAGGCCCATAATCTGCGCGTTGTTGTCGATAATACTTTTGCTACCCCTTACTTTCAGCGCCCACTTTCATTCGGGGCCGATGTAGTGGTCCACAGCGCCACCAAATATATTTGCGGCCACGGTGATGCCCTCGGTGGCGTGGCTGTATCCCGGGATAAAGACTATATTCAAAAACTTAAATTCGACTATATGTGTGAATTAGGTGGAGTAATGAGCCCTTTTAACGCCTGGCTTATGCTCAGAGGCCTCAAAACCTTAGGCCTCAGGATGCGCCAGCACGAAGCCAACGCTCTTAAACTTGCCCGCTTTTTACAAGCGCATCCTAAAGTTACTCAAGTTATGTATCCGGGCCTGCCCGATTTTGCCGGCTATGAATTAGCGCAAAAACAGATGGGCGGTTTCGGAGCCATGATAAGTTTTGAAGTCCAGGGCGGGCTTGAAGCAGCCCAAAAAATAGCCAGCCGCCTGCAACTGATTCAATTAGCAGTAAGCTTGGGCGATTGTGAAACTTTAATTGAGCTTCCCGCAGCTATGACCCATGCCCGTTATCCTCAAGAAAAACTGTCCGAGTTCGGGCTGTCCCCCAGCCTGCTTCGGCTGTCAGTGGGCGTCGAGTGTGTCGCAGATCTCATCCATGATTTGGAGCAAGCCCTGGCCTACTAAACAACCTCTATCCCCAACACGGTCTTCATTTGCTCTAAGGCAAAAAAATGAGCCTCTTCATCAAAACTAGCCACACCTTGAGCAAAAACCTTGGTCGGAACGTCACGATTAGCTAGCTCTTCGGCTGTAAAGTAACAGCAGATATTGGTACATACTCCTACCAGCCCTACCTCGGCCACCGCTTGCCTCCCGTTATCCTCAGCCAGACCCAAATATTCTTCCAGATCAGTCCGGAAAAACCCACTGTAGCGATTCTTTTCCACCATATGCACCCGATCGGCGACCTTGGCAGTCAACAGCTGTTTTAACTCCGGCACCAATTGTTGACCCCAACTGCCCTCGAGGCAATGGGGCGGAAACTTAGCAAACTCGGCATCATCTTCCTGATGGGTATCCAGCGTAAATACCACCTCATCCCCTTGTGCCAACGTTGCTTGGACCTTTGCGCGAACAAAGGGCAAAATATTGCGCGCCGCTGGCGAGCTGAGAGCCCCTTTTTTATCCACAAAATCATTTTGCATATCGACTACAATTAAAACCCGCCGCATACTAAACACCTCCGGTATCATACCTCTCTTACTCTTATCATACTATAGCTACCAAAGGACAACAAGGTGGCTTTGTTGGATTTGGACGCTAATGAGCCCCCACCTACCCCGGTAAATAGGAGCTTTCGTCACCCGATAACCTCAATTATGGGTAAAGCTACCGACCATCAGATGGGGAAAATTGGCCTGAAGCCGGGCTATTAAACCGGGAATCCCTAGCAGCCGCCCTTGGCGCGGGGGGACAATTTTTAAATAAAGATCGGGGTCAATATTTAAGTTACGCAGCTGGATTAAGTCCAGCGGGCATTCATCTATAAAATCTAGCAAAGCTTCCACTTCTTCTTCACGGTCGCTCAGGCCGGGGAATATTAAATAATTAAGCGACACTTTAACGCCTTCTTCAGCTGCAATTTTGAGACTTGTTTTTACTTGATTTAAGCTGTAGCCCCGGGGCCGCACATAGGAATTAAATATCTCTACCTGCGGGCTGATTAGGCTTATTCGTATGTTGTTCAAGCCAGCCCGGGCTAGATCCCGGACAACATCCGGACGGCTGCCGTTGGTATTGAGATTAATCAGCCCGGCATCAGTTTGGGCCCGCATGGCTGTTACAGCCTCAATTAGCAGCTTGCCCATCAAAAGCGGTTCCCCTTCGCAGCCTTGCCCAAAGCTGATGATAGCGCCCTCGGCTGCCACCAGGTGTGGTACAGCCACTTCGGTAATTTCCTCCACCGATGGAACAAAATTAATCCGGTCTTGAGGCGAGGGACAAATCCCACTGATTTGTTTTGAAATACAACCCCAACAGCGAGCATTACACACAGGCGAAACGGGTATTCCGCCTTCCCAGCGTCGATAAAAAATGTTTTGGGCAGTAAAGCAATTATAAACCAAAGCGCAATGAGCTAATTGGTTTAATATTTTATTGTGGGGATATTGTTTCAGCAACAGGTTAACCTTATTTTGGAGATCGGCCGTATTGTAATGATCCGGATCCCAGGCTGTATTGTCAGCTTCTACCCGTAATGCTGCCGCGTAAAGCCGGTTCCGATACGAAGATACTGCCGTATAGCCAAACAACGGTAAATAGTTGACCTCAGAAAGAGACGCCGCCGCTGGTAAATATGTACGCGCATAACCCATCGGCAAAAGAGCTGCCACGGCATATAACGGGAGGCCGGATGTTGAAGCCTGCTGCAGCCATCCATTTTTATCCAACCCCAGCGCGGCCCGGTTTGGCAACAGGGATAAGCTCGATCCTGGCGGCAAAGGAATCCATTCCCGGTTAGATAAGGGCTTGATAATCTCCCCTGTTCTTCCTACTGCTGTTAGGCTGTTATCCCGATATAACCGCCCCTTGGCATCAGCGCCTACTACTTTAAAAACTGCACCCAAAAACTATCACCCACATTCTAATACTTAAAACCTGTCTATATCATTATTCAACCACCAGCGGCGGTTTCCTTGTTGGTTAAATTTATAGACCTATAATTTTAGCCCAAAGTAAGACCGGCAGCCCGGGCCAGGCCCGGGCTGCCGGTAGTCAAGAGGTTCCCTATTTTAAAAACTGCAGCGGGTCACGAGCCTGTCCGTCGATCTGCACTTCAAAATGTAAGTGCGGGCCAGTAGAGTTTCCGGTGGTACCTACTCGAGCAATCGCTTGCCCAGCCCGGACCTGGTCCCCTTTTTTTACCAATAGACTGGAGCAATGAGCGTAGAGCGTCCGGAGACCGTGGCCATGATCGATGGTAATGCGGCGGCCATAACCACCGCTCCAATCCGCATTTACTACCCGCCCTGAAGCTGCAGCTATAATTGTGCGGCCAGCAGGAACAGCAATGTCTATTCCCTGGTGCATTCGGCCATTGCGCCAGCCGAACGGCGAAGAAATAGATCCTTTGACCGGCCAGATCAGGGCTGCGCTCACACCCTGCCGTGAGGCCAACAGGCGATCCGGTCTGGGCAAATTGATGCTACCCCCAATAGGCAGGAAATAGGGATCAAGGCCCGGGTTAGCACTCTTTAGAGCTGCTAAGGTAACATTTTGCCGGCGGGAAATATCCCATAGAGTATCTCCGGGTCTGATGGTATAAATGCTATTTTTGCCGCCTGGTATCTGTAGGCGCTGGCCGGGGTAAATCAAGTTTGGGTTAGCCAAATTATTTGCTTGAGTCACAGCAGCTACGCTGCTACCTAGTTTTTGGGTTATGGCCGATAATGTATCCCCGGCTTGGACAACATATAAGCTAGCACCAGCTGCAGCTGTAAGCCCCGAAGCCCAGATAATAATCGCCGCTAAGGCCGCGGTAAATAGAGGCCACACGGGTGTTTTTCGTATTTTTTCCAACATCCTCACCTCGAGCTTTAGGTTGTCGGGTCGCCCCTAGTTTGGTCTCAAGCTGAGGACTCTATCCTGGAAATATACGGAAATAAAAAAGGGGGACCAGCACAATGCTGGGCCCCTGCAAACAGGACACACCGAGGAGGATTTGTTCTTAACACTGGTTTAAATACTGTCCGCAAATTATTATAGCATTGCCTTTTAAGCATTGTCAATGTAATATTTCAAAACGGTTACAAAAGTTGTCCTTCGTGGACCAGCCCCGGATAATCTTCTAGCAAGGTTTGCGCGACATATCGTGGATAGCTTTTATAAACCGGACGGTACCGGTAGTGGCGCGCATGACCAATGAACTTGTACGCACTTCATGACCGCGGTAACGGACTCCTTCCAGCAAGTCGCCATCGGTTATACCGGTAACAGCACACATTACTTCCTCACCACAAACCAAGTCCTCCATCTGCAATAGCTTGTCTACTTCGACAATTCCCATCCGTTGGCAGCGTTCTAATTCAGCCAGACTCATCGGTTTTAACCGGGCCTGCATCTCTCCGCCCAGGCACTTGAGCGCTGCCGCCGATAACACGCCCTCCGGGGCGCCCCCAATACCCCAAACCATATCGGGAGCCTCTTCATTAATACCGGCAGCAATAGCAGGGGCAACATCGCCATCTGAAATAAGCTGTAGCCTAGCCCCTGCAGCTTTAATCTCGGCGATCAGATCAGCGTTGCGCGGCCGGTCCAAGACCACTACAACTAAATCGCTAATATTCTTGCCCGTGCCTTTGGCTACAGCCGCCAAATTATCAATCACCGGAGCATCCAAATCGATTTTACCCTTAGCCCATTTGCCCACGGCGATCTTTTCCATATATACATCCGGCGCATGCAAAAAACAATCCTCTTCGGCTACTGCTACTACTGCGATAGCATTGGGTAATCCTTTAGCTAAAATATTGGTACCTTCCAACGGGTCTACCGCTACATCCACTTTGGGCGGATGGCCGTTGCCGACCCGCTCACCGATATATAGCATCGGTGCCTCGTCCAATTCCCCCTCGCCGATAACCACTGTCCCATCGACATTGATGGTATCAAATACGGTCCTCATGGCCGTGACTGCAGCTTGATCAGCGGCTTTTCTTTCTCCTCGACCCATCCAACGCCCGCACGCAATAGCGGCGGCTTCGGTAACCCGTACCAACTCCAGCGCCAGCTCACGATCCAAAGCCATTGTCCATTCCCCTCCCCCAGTTGCTCCCCCCATCTGCTCGGCCAAGCTACTTCTTTGCTTCGGACGGCAATTTTCCAGCCGAACCGAACAGTATCATTTTTTCTTCTACCGCCCGTTGTAGCGCTTCACGGGCGGGGCCGAGAATTTTGCGTGGATCGTATTCATCCGGCTCAGAAGCTAGTATTTGGCGCATCCTGGCCGTGAAAGTTTGTCTTAGTTCGGTATCAATATTTATTTTGCTCACTCCACGTTCGACTGCTGCTCGAATAGTCTCAGCCGGCACGCCGGAAGCACCGTGGAGCACAATAGGAATATTGATCGAGCTTTTAATGGCCTCTAAGCGCCTAAGATCGAGTTTGGGTTCACCTCGGTAAGGACCGTGCGCTGTACCGATAGCAACCGCCAGCGCATCAATGCCTGTTTCTCGAACAAATATAGACGCTTCTTCCGGATCAGTCAGGAACGCCTCGCGCTCGCTGACGTCAATTTGTTCTTCAGTACCAGCGATTCTCCCCAGTTCAGCCTCCACTGACACTCCTACCGCCCGGGCTACGGCCACCACTTCTTTAGTACGTCGGATGTTTTCCTTCAACGGATAAGCCGAAGCATCGATCATAACCGAGCTAAAACCGGCTCGAATGCAGCGCATTACTTGGTCAAAGTCAGTACCGTGATCTAAGTGCAAGCAGACCGGGATACTGCTTTTTTGCGCCGCAGCCCTTACCATAGCTGTAACCTGTTCTAACCCAGCATATTTCAAGGCCCCTTGGCTAGCCTGAATAATGACCGGGCTGTTTTGGTTGATAGCCGCTCCAATAATGGCTTGTACAATTTCCATGTTGTTGGCATTAAAGGCTCCTACTGCATAATGGCCTTTTTCAGCTGGCGTTAATATTTCCGTTAACGTCACCAAACTCATATTAGCAACCTCCTTGTTTTGCTAAATTCAATTACAGCAGCAGCGGTACCAGTATGGGCACCATAAATGTTAGGACAAGACCGCTGGTAAATGCTATCAAGCCGATTTCTTCACCGGCTAGCTCTACAATAAGCGGCAGGCAAACATCCATAGCTGTAGCTCCTGCCGGGGCTACAGCAGCAAAATCACCCCAAAACCGATGCACCCAGGGCAAGATCAAAATAGCCAAAACCTCTCGCATGACATTGGCTAGAAATGATAGTGTACCCAGCTCAGTGGAATGAAGGTTGGCTATCATAATCCCGGACAGGCTATACCAACCAAAGCCAGCACCTACTGCTGCTCCTTCGTTCCAGGTTTGGCCCAAGGCCAAACCCACAATACTAGCAGCTGCCATACTTCCCAACGCCACCCCTACAGGCAAAAAAAGTATTTTCCCCCTCAATGTCAGTAAAGATTTCATTACTTGCCGATCTAGCCCCAGTTCTACTCCCACTGCAAACAACAACAGTCCTAAGGTCAAAGAGATTAGGGTATCGATCCGGGCCAGCACAAAGCCTGGCAACAGCCCGGCATAACCGATCATAACTCCTACAGCCAAGGCCCCTATCATTGCTACCACTTAAGCTTCCTCTCTTTCTGCCTCACCTTTTTGTCTCCGTTTCTCCACTAGTTGCCACAACCAAACTAATAAAATACTGCCTGCGATGGTAGCGACAGCATAGGCCAGGGCCTGAAGTCCCATAACTGCCAAGCTGCCCATAATTTCCTCGTCAAAGCCAATTTTGGCTCCCATAAGAAACAATAACAATATAACCCCAGCCGATGCCAACGGCCCTGCTAAACGCGCTTTGGAACCGAGCAGGCCTAAGTAGCCCACTATAGCTCCAGCGGCCAAAGATAATATCACTGTTAGCACATACGTCCCTACTTCCTCATATTTCCTCACTCAAGTTTACCTAAATAAATGGTCTCAATAAAGGGCCGCCGGTAGTCCGGCGGCCACCGCTGGGCGGCTGAGACCAACTATCTTCAAAGGCAGTCGGTTCTACCGTTCCCCATAATTCTGCCCCAGCGCGGGTGTACGCTATACCTGGCAGGGTTAAAATTCGTATGCTTGACTGCATTCCCCGCGGTTACCGGCCGGGTCGGTTACGAGCAGGCGAATAGTATGGCGGCCTTGCAACCAGCCTAAACTGAGCGGCCCAAAACCTCCATCCGGCTCAGCCTGACCTACAACCGTCAGACGATCATCGATATAAACCCGGAGAAAGGACTCTGGTTTCACTGCCCCGGGTCGTCCGACAAGAGTTATTTCAGCCTCATTTTTAAGCAGCTGAACTGGCAGGCCTTCTTGGTTGATCAAATAGGGCAACATTACAACCGGAGGTACCGTATCCACCCCATAAAAACGATAGCTATCCTCGGTAACCAATCTATTACCATTAATATCTTTGACCTTGTCGACCGCCAGACAATAACGTTCTTCGCCCAGGGAGGCTGAGGCGGGCAACGTAAGCCACACCAGCAAACGAACCGGATCGTACTCAGCCTTGACTGGACGCAAAACTGCCCCGGAGTCAGTTTCCACCCAAAAATTCCTTTCATCCGTAGCGCTATAAGTATCCAGCGGCGCGCTAAACTCAACCTTTATCCGTTGACTGGTAGCTGCAGCTACAGCAACTATCTTCGCTACCGAGGCGTCCGGGTCAAATTCAAATCTCACCCGCTGCCAATCGAGTATCTGACCCCCACGGTCACGGGCCCAAATTTCCGGCCGAATAGTTTCGTTGGGGCGGAAACTTCGATCAGTGCGTACCAGCACCACTGAATCATAGTACTCGTAGCGGCAAGTATAGCCGGGCAAGTCAACCCTTACTTCCTGCACCGGTCGGTTAAATACCAAGCGGATAGTACGATTATCGATTCCTTTTGCTTCCCGAAGCCGGAACCGATCCACGCTGCCATCTGTCAGCCGTACTGTAGTAGTAAAAGTAGTAAATCGTTGGCCCGCATGATCGGTTAAGTTGTTGCCAGCACTGAACAGATAGTTCTTGTCTTCTTCCAGCTTAAATCCTAGCCGTAGAATAATACGATTTGAATCATCGGTTCTGTCTATGCTCACTATGGGCACAAGCCGGTTGTTTTTTTCATCTAATAATCCATAATTGCTAATCGCTAACTTATCTCGGACGTCTTGGGCAAATTCTACCTGTAGTTGATAGGGGTCTATAGGCATTACAGATCGAATGAACTCACTTTCGTCAGTAAAAGCCCCTGGCACTAAATACCCTGCTTCGGGTATCAGTTTCGCGCCATCGGCACCCGTAAGACCGGAAATAAAATATCGATACGTACGCCCTTTTTCTAGCGGCTCTGCTAAGGTAAGGATCGCTTCGCAATTATCATCGCTCAGCTCTACAGCTTCAATGGCTATTTCGCGGCTCAAATCGTCAGCCCAGGTAAGCCAGTAGTTATGAGTCCGCTTAGCCCTATTTACAGATAAAGCCTGGGAAAAAGTTACCGATAACTGATCATAGCGGCCATTAGCCAACTGTACTTTTTCGACTTGCGGCGGGAACTCAGCCTGCTTCCCGCTGTAAACTGCACTGGTAAAGGCATAATACAAGCGTTGGCTGGGCGCTTTGTTGCCATTTGCGTCTACAGTCCCGGCTAGCTCAAGACAGTACATATCATCATAATCCAAATAAGTGTTAATAAGTACCCGCCCCGGGGTCGCCTGTTCCATTCGGCGTATATCGATCTTCCGGCCCCGTCGCTTGAGCGAAACATCCCCTATCGAAAGAAGCGGCTTATTAAACAAAACTTCGAGGATCGTATCGGATAAGGCGGTTAGACCAATAACCTGGGCTGGCTTTGTATCCCGGGCGGCCGTAACGGTATGGCTTGTGGGCGCGGACTGGTTACCCCAGCGGTCAGCCACCGATTCCAGCTCTAATGTATATACACCATCGGGGGAAAATTGTCGGGAAAAGATAAGTATGACCTGCTGCCCGGCCACCAGTATATGCTGGGGCCGCTCCCCGGTTTCCCGCAGGTAATAATTGCTTGTTTCAGCCGCCTGTTGTGGATCGAGCTCCTTGTTAAAGGTTAGCCTCAAGCTGTTCGGGCCGGTACAAGTTACCCCAGTCAAGCGGGGAGCTCGTTGATCCTCTTGCACAGTGAAACTAAAATTGACCGCTTCCGCTGGCAGCAGGGCCCCGGCATCTGTTTGCAGGTCGTGAGCCCTGAGGGTATAACGTTCACCAACTTTTAGCTCCGGCACCGTCAATACTACCTCCCGCTTAGACAGCGGCACAACTTCGGTTATGATCCCCGGGCTAAACACAGTGCCGGCATAAGTTAGGGCGAAATTCCCCAGTGGACCTGCACTGATAGATTCCGGATTTAGATCCTGATCAAAGACAGCTTTAAGCCGCGTTGGGCCCAGGACCGTTATAGCCTCACTTTCTATTGGCGGAGATACTCCGGTAGAAATACCAGCGGTGAAATAAACCGATAAGGTATGAGACCGTCCAGCAGCAGGCAGGTCTAAAATCGTCAGCAGATAACGGGTTCCCTGAATTAACGATCCTGTAGTCAAGGTGACACTGCAGCCGTCATTAGATACCTGTGCCGCTGTTATGGGAACTTGTACTTGAAACCCCGTGGCCGGGACAATCTGGTAGCTGGTTGACCGTGCAGCCTTTTCTTTGTCCACCGGCCGGTCAAAGGTAATAACAAGCTGATTTAAACCAACTGACTCGGCCGTAGCCCCGAGCGTATCTGCCGGCGGCTCGAAAGGCTGGTCATTGCTACCTAATTGCTGCCAAAGCTTCCAAATCACGGCCGCTGCTTGGTCTCGTGTGGCTACATCGGCAGGTAGAAGAAAACCTTGGTCAGTACCGGAAATAAGGCCCGAAGCCACTGCCCGGGCCAAATCAGCTTCGGCCCAGCTAGAAATCCTGTCTCTATCTTTAAAACGGCTTAAAAAACTTATGTCGGCCTTAGCATCATCTTTAAGCACCCTGACCACCAAGGAAGCCATCTGTTCACGTGTCAACCCTTCATAGGGCCTAAACTTGCCGCTGGGATCTCCTTTGACCACCCCATGGCCGGCCGCTGTTTCCACGTATTCATAAAACCAATGTTCCTGCTGGACGTCGGAAAAAGCCGCTGGATAAGAAACCATCTGTGGCAATCCCGAAGCAATTACCAGCATTTTGATAAAATCGGCTCTGGTTATCGGATCCCGGGGTCGATAATTTTCAGCTGAGCTAATAATACCAGCAGTCGCCAGATCTTTTACCTTGGCCTCGGCCCAATGGCCGCGAAGATCGGTAAACAGGCCCGCGGCCAGGACCGGGCAAGCTATTTTTAGTAACAACAACGGGATCAGAAACAGCGCGACCTTACGCCAGCTGTGAGCAGCCATAAACATCCTCCCCTGACAGCCTACTAATATGTTAGTACTATTATTCGCCTCCGGAAAAAGGAAATCCTCCCAAAATAGGGGGATTTCGACCGACCTGCCCTTAATTTACGAAGGTAAACCAAAAAACAATCCTCGGGCACGATAAAACTCATTCTTCATTATCAGGTGCTGATTCTACCTCAGTAGACAACATCTGGTCGCCTTTTATTATAAGCCTCACTTTGGATCCAATTTCGAGAGCATCCAAAGCAGTCAACTTGCCGGCTATAGCACTAAACAGGTGTTGTAAGTTCGCTTGGGCCCTGATTCCAGCAGCAACATTGACTTCGCCCTGCTATCTAGCATCTATTTTTACCGTCTGGCCTGGCTTTAAATCACTGCTAAAGGCTTCCTGCCCGTCTAAACTGATGAAAGTGCGGTCATTTATTTCAAAGGTAAGTTCAGACCCGTTGTCAGCCAGCACTTTCATCGATGGCCTCCGGCCCAAGGACAGCCCAGCGATGATCCCGGTAACTTTAAGATCTGTATCCGGTAGTGTTTCAGCACCCTGCATTATCCGATCCAGGGTAGACCTGACAGAATTTAACCGGACTAAGCAGTCGGCAGCCACCTGATAGGTTTGATTCCCATGGGCGGTTTCAATGGTGATGTTTACCAATCCTGCAGTGGTTACCGCAGGAGCCGGCCTCCCCCATTTAGGCTGCTTTCCTGCTAGCCCCAGCTAGTTCCTGTTTAAGGATTTCAATCGCTTTTTCCAATTGTATATCCCGCTCATTAAGCAGCTCCAGACGTTCATTGATTGCCTTTAAAGTGTGTTCATCCACCACACCGGTACTATCTAGACCCAGTTGTGCCTGCAGCTCCTTTACCGCAGCCACTGTTTCGCCGGTAAAAATACCATCGATCTCGGGAATATTATACTCCAGCAGGCGCAAGCGCTGCTGCAGCTCAGCCACGTCTATCCCGCCTGTTTCCGGAATCAAAGTTCGATCCAACTGAAGCGGCGGATAAACCGGCTGTTTAGGCGTCGGTACTACGACATCGGGCATAATTCCAGCTTGGTCTATGCTGCGCCCGTTCGGGGTTAAATAACGGCCGATAGTAATTTTAAGGGCTCCGCCACCCTTCAAAGTTATCACATCCTGTACTGTGGCTTTGCCAAAAGTTTTATCGCCTACCACTATACCAGCCTCGCGATCTTGCACCGCACCAGCTACAATTTCAGAAGCACTGGCGCTCCCTCCGTCCACCAACACCACCAAAGGCCATCTTACAGCCTTAAGGTTGGAGTTTAAGACCCGCTTTTGGTCCCGCCCCCGCTCCTTTACGTATACCACCGGGCCAGCCGGGACAAACTCCCCCGCCACTTCCAGCGCTTGGCTAAGAAGTCCACCGGGGTTTGCCCGCAGGTCTAAAATAATTCCCCTCACATCTTGATCGCTAAACGTAGCCAGAGCCTCGCGCAGACGAGCCCCAGCATGTTCATTGAAACTGGTCAGCCTGATGTAGCCCAGGTTGTCAGCCAATATCTGAGTCTCGACCGGATTAACTTCAATGATTTCACGGGTAACGGTAAACAACAGCTTCTCATCATCGCGTTCGACTTCCAACTCCACCGTAGTTCCCGGTTCCCCCAGAATTAATCGGCTGGCAGCGTCAATATCCAAACCGCGGACGTCCCGGCCATTCACCTTAATAATTCGATCCTCGGGCTGGAGCCCGGCTTGTTCGCCCGGGGTACCTTTGATCGGAGCAACCACAGTCACATAGCCTTCTTTAGCCGTAATCACAATGCCTACCCCGCCAAACGTCCCGCTGGTGCTGGCTTTAAAGTCCTGATACTCGTCCGGGGTGAGATAGCTTGAATAAGGGTCATCTAAAGACTCTACCAGCCCTTTTAATGCTCCTTCGATCAGCTGTTCGGTAAGTATCTCTTCTACATATGATTGCTGTACCTTATTTAAAACATCAAGAAACAAAGCCAAGTCTTCACCCGGCCCCGCAAAGGCACGGACCAAGGTAGGGACCTTAAAAGCCAAAGCCCCGCACAAAATGACTGCTACCAATAACAGGGCCCAGAGCCGCTTATTTCGCATAATCAAATTCATCCTCACTTTTATTTAACCCTTGGGATTATTATATTCGCCGTCGGGCCGACAAAACCTGCCCGGTTAAAGAGCAGATCCGGTATATGCGGATGAGTGGCCGGTCAGCCGGGCTCAAGCTGTGACCAGCCCGTATAAAAACAAATCTACCGCCAGGCTTGCCACCTCTTCCGGGTTCCTTGACTGTTGGCGGACAAGATGAGACACGCCCACCGATGATAAAATTCCAAAAAACGCTTGGGTGGCCAGCAATGTATCTACTGCCTTAAATAATTCCATTCTGATCCCTTGCTCAATTACGCCAGCTACCATATCCTGCGCCTGCTCACAAATCTCCCGCAGGCGCGCCCGGTGGGGGGACATTATTGCCGGATCAGCAATAATGATATTTGCTAAATTTTGATGGTTAGTAACAAACTTCATATGCAAAACTGCAATCTGCCGCAACTTAGTAGCAGGCGAGGCGTCTCGGCGTATTTCGTCCTCTAGCCCCTTCATGTATTGGCTCATTCCCGCATCAACGACTTGCTCAAACACAGCCTGTTTGGAAGAAAAATATTCATACACCGTTCCTTTCCCGACCCCCGCTGCCTGGGCGATATCCTCCACCCGGGCTTGATTATAACCGTGGAGGGCGAATATGCGCTTTGCAGCCGCTATAATAGCCTGGCCTTTGTCCTTATCAGGGCCTTGCATCGGTCAATTCACCCCCGCCAACCTGGCCACCAGTTAGGCCTTTTTCGGCTGCTTCCAGGCTGGCTATGGCTAACACATAGTTTTTCTGCCCGGCATAAAGAGTGCTGTAAGCTTGCGCCACGGCCCGTTCTGCCGTCAGTAAATCTAGCCCGGTAGCCGCCCCCAACGTCAGCTTGGCTTTAATGGCCCGCAAATCTTCTTCCGCCTGCTGCACGGCCCGTTGAGCCGGCATAAGTTGTTCCTTGGCGGCCAGATACATATTATAGCTGCTACGCACTTTTGTTTCTACCTTCACCCGAGTATCCAGCAGCTTAATTTGGGCTTGGAGATACTCGTATTCTGCACCCCTATACTTATAAGTAATAGCCGGGTACCGTTTGGCGGTCAGCTCAAATTTCTTTTGAGCCAAATCGTGCTGAAACTGCGCCCCTTTGATATCAATACTGGACTCGATAGCTGCCTGTACCACCTGCTCTAAATCAAACTCTACCTGAGGCTCCGTTACCGGCTCAAGTGCCACTTCGGTATCAAGATCCAAGCCAACTTCTTTTAGCAGCGCTAGCCGCTTGGCCTCATAGACGCTTTCAGCCCCCAAACGCCCGGCCCGGGCCTGGGCCAGTCCAGTTTGAGCAGCTAAGTCCTGGGCCGAAGCAATAAGGCCCACTTCAAGTTGAGCCGCTGCTACCCTGCGGGCTTCAGTGGCCTCTTTCTCCGCTCTGATAGCTGTCTTCAAGTCGGCCTCCGCCTGCAGAAGATCATAATAGGCACTCAGAACAGCCAGCCGAACCCCTTCGTCAGCTAAGTCGTATCCGGCTTGGGCCAGCGCTACTTGCTGTTGAGCCGCCCAGACCCCATGCTCCTTAAAAAACTCTGTCTCCAGATCAGACGGAGGAGCGAGCATCCCCATTACAAGTCCCCACAGCTCAGCTAGGCCAGGGGGTAACTGATCCGGTGGGCTAAGCGCTCCGCTTTCCGCTTCTTGTTCTAAATCCTCTAGTTTTCTAACTTCGCTTTTTGTTTCCCTAAGCCCAAGCTTGGCTTGATCTAAAGCTACCGCTGCCAATTTTAGCTGGGGATTGTTCTTTGCAGCCAGTTCCAAACATTCGGCCAAAGTCAGTGCCTTCGCCTCTTTTTCCCGAGCGGCTGCCTGAACCGAGCCCCCCACTATAGCAACTAAAATCAATATTCCTAAAGCAACCGTTACTTTTTTTCGGTTAGACAATGTCGTTCACGCCCTTTTTTCTTAGCTCTGACACCCGCTGTACCAATAAGGAGCCTAAATCTTCAATGGCCGTATATACCACAGGTACAACAACCAAAGTCAAAACTGTGGACATACTGAGGCCAAAAATTACGGTAATCGCCAACGGAGCCTGCACCTCTCCCCCTTCTCCTATTCCCAGCGCCAGCGGAACCAAGCCCAGCACTGTCGTCAAAGTGGTCATAAGGATCGGTCTGAGTCGGGTAGGCCCGGCAGTCAAAATAGCTTCCCTTACAGCCAGCCCTCTTTGCCGCAAAATATTTATATAATCCACTAACACAATAGCATTATTCACTACCACACCGGCTAGTACTATAACGCCTATAGCTGCCAACACCGAAACGGGGGTACCGGTGATCGCCAAGCCCAGCACTACACCTACCAGTGCCAATGGCATGGAAAACATAATGGTCAGCGGATGAAGCAGTGATTCAAATTGGGCTGCCATCACCATATAGACCAAAACTACCGCAAAAGCCAACACTAAACTTAAATCAGAAAAAGCCTCCATCATCATCTGGTCTTCGCCGCCGAACTCCACCGTGTATCCTTCTGGGAATTGGAATTCCTCCAGCGCCTGGGCAATATCATTACTTACCGGCCCGAGTGGGCGCCCGACAATATCAGCCGATACTGTGGCTACTCTTGTTTGGTTTTCGCGGTAAATGCTGCTTGGCCCCTGCTCTATTACTAAATCGGCCACATCGCCCAAACTAACTTGAAAGCCCAGCGGTGAAGCCAACCGTATTCCTTCAATAGCAGACAGCGTTTGCCGCTGGTCTTCCTTCAGCTGTACTACTATATCTATTTCATCCCCGCCAACGCGGTAGCGGGTGACAACTTGACCGTCGACAGCCATATCTATTGTTTGGGCTATTTGACCGGCTGTAAGACCTAAAGAAGCCGCTTTGTCGCGCCGAATCCGCACTTGGATTTCTGGCCGGCCCTCCTCGAAACTGGTTTCCACTTCCCGGGTACCAGCCACACTTCTGACTACAGCGGCCACATCATCAGCTATAGTCTTGAGCAAATCGATATCATCACCATGAATCTGAACGCTGATAGGGCCGCCACCGCCCATGGCATATAGGCCCATCATATCCTGGGAAGTTACCGTGATTTCTGCCCCAGCGATATTCTGGATCCGTTCCCGTACAGCCTCGGCGATATCGACATCGCTCTTCGTCCGTTCACGGAGCGGCCTCAGATTAACATCAACCGTGGCCTCTTCAGGATGAGTCGCCATGCCGCCGGCAGCAAATAACTCGCTGCCGCCCACTGAGGTAAATATAGTCTCTATTTCTGGCATCCGGGCAAAGGTTTTTTCCACCAATCCGGCTATCTGTCCCGTCTGTTCTATGGTAGATCCCAAAGGCAAACTGATAGTAGCCGTAATCATGCCCGCATCCGTGCGAGGAAACAGTTCACGGCCTAAAAATGGCAGAATAATTAAACTTAGTACAAAAGCAGCTGTTGCCAAACCAATCACTGCCCGCCTGTGGTCCAGACTCCAGGCCAAAACGCGACGGTAGAACGAATCAAAACCGACTAACGCGTTCCTGATCCGTTGGGCCGCTTTTTGCCCCCAATATGAAACCTTCGAATTAGAACGGGATCGGTTATGCCCAGGGCCGATTTTTAATAGCCGGCTGGCTAGCAGAGGTACCAAGGTCAAGGCTACCAACAAGGAAGAAAGGAGCGAAAAAGTTACAGTCAGCGCAAGTTGGGTAAATACTTCGGCCACCAGACCTTTGATGTAAACTATAGGCACAAACACTGCAATTGTGGTCAAAGTCGAAGCTGTAATGGCCAGCCCTACTTCAGATGCTCCCTCTTGCGCCGCGGCCAGCCTACTTTTGCCCTGTTCGAAATGCCGGTAAATATTTTCCAGAACCACGATGGAATTATCCACCAGCATGCCGACGCCCAAGGCAAATCCACCCAGTGACATCATATTGAGAGTAAGGTTGTTAAAATAGATCAAGGTAAAGGTGGCGATAATTGATATGGGAATGGCTAAAGCAATAATCAAGGTGCTCCTTAAGTTGTGTAAAAATACATACAAAACAAGCACTGCCAACAGGCCGCCGACTATCGCATTATTCCTCAGGTTACCAATGGCCCGTTCAATGAACTTGGATTGATCAAAGGTGTAACTGCAATGGATATCCGGCAGTTCATTGACAACATCTGCTATCTCTTCTCTGATTTTAGCTGCCACTTGAACCGTATTGGCTCCGGTTTCTTTTTGGATAGCAATGCCCAAACTCGGCTGCCCGTTTAAGAGGGAATAAGCACCGCTTTGATCCTCCACCTCTTTTACAACAGCTATATCCTCTAACCGAACCGGAGCCCCGGTCGGGGTTAGTAAGATAACATTTCTGATTTCAGCCAGGCTTCTAAATTCGCCGGTAGTGCGGATGACGTATTCACGGCTGCCATCTTGGATGGTGCCCCCTGGTAAATTCAAATTTTCACTTTGCAACTGCTGAGCCAATTGGCCTAAAGTCAACCCATAACCACTTAAACGGGCTTGGTCTACCAGCACTTTGATTTCCCGTACCGGGCCTCCGGCAAGCATGGCATAGGCGACCCCGTCAATTCTCTCCAGCCGGTTGATCACCTTGTCTTCGAGTAACTGTTTTAATGAAGCCAGATCACGGCTTTCGGACGAGACCCCGACCGACATTATCGGTAGCAAGGCCGGATCGAGCTTATATACTTTAGGTCGCTCTACTTCAGCGGGTAACAAGCCGGATAAAATGTCGATCTTCTCCCGCATATCCAAGGTGGCGAAGTCCATATCCGTACCCCAATTAAACTCCACCATTACCATAGAGCTGCCGGGTGAACTGATGGACATTACATTTTTTACATTGCTAACCGTAGATAGCACTGCTTCCAGCGGCCGAGTTACCATTTGTTCCACTTCTTCCGGTCCAGCCCCGCTGTAGCCAGAAACCGCTACCGCCATGGGCAAATTTAGTTCCGGCAGCAGATCGATCGGTAATCTGCTCAGAGATACTGCCCCTAGCGCCAGCAATATGAGTATCCCCATACATACGGTCACCGGTCGGCGGATGGAAAATCCGGCCAAATCCATCAGCTTTCACCCCCAGCCACAACAAGCACGGCCATACCATCGCGAAGATACTGTTGTCCTTTTACAACCAACAGTTCACCTTCGTTCAGTCCGGAAAGCACTTGCACAACTTGCTCGTTTGATAGCCCCAGTGCTACATCTTTTTGGTGGGCTATATCATCTTTTACAACAAATACCGTTTGTCTACTTCCCGCCGCCACCACTGCCTCCCGATCGATCAGCAGCACAGCCGTGGCGGTCTCCGTTGGCAGCTCCACCTCGCTGAACATGCCTGGCTTAATCAGGTGATCCTCATTGGAAACCGTTACTTCTACCGGGAAACCTTGGGTTCGGGCATCAGCTGCCGGAGCTATTGCCGACAGTTCACCGCTGAATTCTTTATCCCCCAAACTAGCAACCTTAACTTTTACTTGCTGTCCGCGCTCTAAAAAGTTGATATCTTTTTCGGTAGCGTTTAAGCTGATCTTTACCTGATCCATATTTACAATAGTAGCTACCGGTGCATTTGGATTGGCCATCTGCCCTACTTCGATCGGCAAACTGGCCACAATCCCGGTTATCGGGGCTGTAACAATGGTATTGTCTAACTGCGATTGAGCCAAAGCCAAAGCTGCTTTGGCCTGATCATAGTTAGCCCTGGCCATTTTTTCTTGATCCAATATTGCTTGATATTGAGCTACCGCTCCGGCCGCACCGACTTTGGCTTGCTCGAGCGCCTGATCCGAAATTACCCCTTGCGCTTGCAAATGTTCCAACCGAGCCAGATCCGCAGCTGCCTGTTCAGAGGCTAAACGGGCACTTGCAGCCGCGGCCGATTCCATGTCCAGCGGCGGCAAACCTGCCTCGGCCACCGCCACCGCTGCCTCCGCTTGCCGCACCTGTTCCACTAAATCCCTTTGGTCAAGTTTCAATAAGACCTGCCCCGCTTCAACTGCCTGGCCCACCTCCACATTGATTTCCCTAACCTGAAGCGGAAGTTTGCTTATCACCAGAACCTCAGCCTGAGCCCGAACCGGCCCGCTTAGCACCGTAGTGGCTGTTACATCGCCTATTTGGACTGGCTTTACCTCTACGGCTACCGGCTTCGCCTCCTTCTGTTCCGGCGGAGCCTGACAACCCGATAACAAGATTAAAACTACTAATACACACCCTAACAACACCATAGCGCGTTTTGACATGCTTTCTCCTCCCCCTGTAACAACCCGGCCTGATTAAAATTGTGTTAAGATATAAGTATATTTGCCTTTATGCTACTTCCGACCGACCGGTCGGTCGGAAGTAGGCTTTAATATTATAGATCAGTTACCAGGCCCTGTCAAAACTAATTCGGTTAGCCAGGGAGCTAACAATCCCATTAAGAACGCTGGATTCAAACTTATTTACCCTCTATTGCTTTACATGTTATAATAATCTCACATCAGATGAGGTGATTGGATGTCATCTTTACGGCAACTGCCTGTTTACCTGTCCAAAATAACCCAGGGCCTTCAAAATTTAATAACACCGGCTATCCCAGCTGAGGTGCTGGATTCATCTGCTGCTTGTTTAGTGCATGTAAGTGATACACCGGCTACATTTTACCCGGTTTTATTTAGATTGCTAAAAAAACTAAGACCCGCAGTTTTGGTCCACACCGGTGATCTGCTGGATCAAATCAAACTAGAAAACAACTCTTACCTTGTCGGCTGTTATCAGGAACAACTCGAACGTTATCTGCCGCAGCTGGAAGGCATGCCTGTAGATGATATCTATCTCGTTCCCGGCAACCACGATGACACCGATATACTTGCCGATACCTGCCGACGGTGCTGCCTTATCCCGCCGAGCAGTTTGATCAGGTTCGGCTCCTTTAAGATTGGGGTAGCCCACAAGCCGCAGCAGCTGCCGGCCAATGCTGATTTCGGCCTCTATGGTCACTGCTTGGATCAACCTACAGTCAATTCCGGGCATCCTTTATCCGGCCTGACAAAGATCAATTTGCTGCTGGAGAACGGTACCTTATACTCTATGCCTTATCCCCGTGGCATAAACGCCGCCCGCGGCCTGAGAATACGACCAGCAAAGCTGTAAGGGAGGAATGGCTATGTTATTTTTACGCCTCGGTCCTGAGTGTATGTGTCTTTATACCGATACTCCTGACCCGATAACTGCCGCTTTTGCTAGCCTCGATTCCTGGCCGGCGCCGGATCTGGCCGCCGGATTAGGGGCTGCTGGTGAAAACGATAGCGTGGTAGTAACCATCTCCTCTGCCGGTGAAACTATATTTAAAGTGCCCCATTCAGCTGCCGCGGTATTGACCCACTTGGTTGCCAGTCGCGCCCTCACTACAATCAATAAAATAGAACTAGGGCCCGGCCTTATGCTTATGCGCATACCCACTACCGGGAGCACCTTGATCGACCAACTGCAACAGGAATACCACGGCCGGAAAGTAGATCTTCGCCATGGCGTTACCGCCGGCGATGTCAACGACACTTTGCTAGGGTTTACCGCCCATCCGATGGGAAAAACAGTCCCTGTTAAGGAAATGGAATCAGAGCTGCTTCTAGTTCACCAGCCAGCCCGTAATTTATTTCAGGAATTACGACGGGGAGCCGTCCGCTACTTTACCGAAGCCCTAAAAGAAGATAAGAGCGAATGGTACGAGCTTAGGATCAACATTTATGATGCTCATGGTAATTATAGCCTACATTTAGACCGTTTAATCGAAGTTCTCGAAGAACTGGAAGTGGGCCTGATCCTGGGAGAACGCTGGACTCGAGACCATGCCTTTGCCTTGCTATCGGTGACCGCTTATCAGGTACGATTGTTTTCCCATTGGCACCCTTTGAAGGTAAAATCTTTGGTTCTGGGTTTAGAATACAATGCCGAAGGAAAGCGGATCGTGGACATCGACCTGTATTATAAAAACCAAAAAATAAATTGGGTTCAAACCGTCCAAAAAAGCAGAGGGCGCCAAAGCAGGGCAGCAGTGGGGGCTGCAGCCAGAGACGCACTGCTGACCAAACTTTCGCCTTCAACCCGAAAGCACCTTTCAGTTCGGGAAGAAATCGCCCCAGGCTAGGGGCAACCTTTTACTTGGGCTTGCGGTAACGAAAATAAATCCAGCGCGGATGCCGTAATCGACGCCGCCGTTTGGCCCGAACTATCAGCAACCAAATCAACCTCAGTAAAATCAGCAGCCCGAGCCAAAACCACCATGGTTTCCGAACCCGGGGCACAGCGGTACCAGCTAATAGCGGTACCCGCCCTATTTCCGTCTCTTCTGCGGTAAACACCGCCTGACCCAAAGGTTGGCCCTGGTCGACTGGGGCCTCCAGTTCTGACGGCACCCCTTCTAAAATTGTTTTAATCTCTTCCTGCTCTCGGTCCAGGGTAACCAGCAGATCATGTTTGGCCACCGCTTCAACCTCATCCGCCTGCCCCTTTTTAACCGAAACAGTGTCCAATGTCTCCCCGGCGGATACGAGCGTACGATTATAAAAATTAGTAAAGCCCCAATCCAGTAGCAGCTGGGCATCGCGCCAAACACTCTCTTGTTCACTCTTTAAAACTACAGCTATTAACCGCCGCCCTTGACGGCTGGCCGATGCTACCAAACACTGCCGGGCTTCGCTGGTATAACCTGTTTTGACCCCATCGGCTCCTTCGTAACGCCATAACAACTTATTGTGATTTACCAATAATTTATCCGTATCTTTCACTGGCCAAGGTACATATCTTTCTTTAGTACCCGCTATCTCGCGAAAATCATTTCTGGCCATCGCTGCCCGGGCAATCAGGGCCATGTCTTTGGCTGTGCTATAACTATCGGGATCGGGAAGACCGCTGGAATTAGTAAAATTGGTATTCAATGCCCCCAGCTGGCGGGCACGTTCGTTCATAGCTTCGGCAAAATCTGCTACATTTTCATTTACATATTCGGCCAACGCCAGCGCAGCATCGTTACCCGAGTTTAACATTAACCCGTAAAGTAGCTCTTCAACTGTATAAGTTTCCCCGGGACTAGTATACATGGAGCTGCCTTCTTGAAAGGCAGCTTTTTCTGATATGGTTACTTTATCGGTTAAAGAGCCTCGCTCCAAAACCAGCAAAGCAGTCAAGATTTTAGTTGTGCTGGCAACAGGGAGTTTTAAATCCGGATTTTTAGTGTATAACAGCCGCCCTGTATCGGCATCGATCAGGGCAGCCGCTTGAGCCACCAGTTCCGGCTTCGACGGGGCAACAGCCCTAACAGGTCCACTAACAATAATACTGCAAATAAAAAAAATTAAACTTACCCAGTGGCAAAATTTGACTCGTGGTGGTCGATGATAACGCATGCCCGGCCTCCATACTTATTCTTCTTTATTACTACTATTATTGGCCCGCCCAGAAAAAATTACTGCTCGAGACCAATTGGTAAAATGAACCGTTTCGAAACCCGGTAGTTATTTAGGGCCGAAAAAGTATATTAGCACGATAAAAATGCAAAAATAGTAAATGACAACCATATTTTAAGGAAAGGATGTTTAAGTTAAATGTCCCTTGATGAAAAAGTAGCTTTGTTTATCGACTTTGAGTACCTATTTTACACCATGTCCAATCAGTATGGCATTTCACCCCAGGTCCAAGACATAATTGATATTGCTTCCGAGTACGGTGAACTGAAAGTTGCTAAGGCTTTTGCCGATTTGGCCGGATCAGAAGAGCTAAGACGGGCAGCATATCTGCTTCGTACCCAAAGCATTGAGATGGTGGATGCCGCCGGGGACCATTCCCGCGAGAAAGTAAAAAACTATACCGACTTCACCATGCTGGATGCCATTTACGGAACTTATCTGGATTTGGAAGACATCGGGACCATAGTCATTGTCACCGGCGACGGTCATTTTTCTAGCGTTGTGGCTCGTCTCCGTGTCCGTTGCAAGAAGAACATTGTCGTGATCGGTATTCCCCATTTTATCAATCGCGAACTATATCAAAGCGCTTCTGAAGTACGAGAGCTTGAAATCGATACCAGTGCCTGTTTTGTCGATCGTGAGGATTTGATTGCCTTTGTTAAAAATTCAATCCATACCCACCCCTATGTCACTTTTAATAAAACCGTCAGTATTTATAGTAAGGTGCGCCAAGTTGATGAAGTAGCCGTCCGCAAAACTCTGGCCGCTTTAATTGACGAAAATATTTTTGTGCAGCTCATCGAGCAAACACCACAATCCGATGTACGCGTACTTCGCATCCCCGACAGCGAAGAAGCTATTGCCTAATAGCAACCGGCGGGGCGGCGTTGCTGCCGCTCTCTTTATCCCAGCCAACACAGGCAGGAGGCAAAAGCTGCCCCAAGCAGCGCTCCCTAGCCAATTGCCGGCCAAAAACTTAGCGCAAAGCGTCAGTAGGATTTAGCTTGGCCGCCTTCGCTGCCGGCCAAACGCCGGAGATAATCCCTACCAATAAAGCGAAGGTAAACGAATAGATGACCGAAGCCAGCGTAACTGCTGTCGGCACACCGAAATGGCGGATAATATGTGAGGCTCCGGAGCCAAATAATATGCCGATAATGCCACCAGCCGAGCTTAAAATTACAGCTTCGATCAAAAATTGCCCCAACACCTGCGAGTTTTTAGCCCCTACCGCTTTTCTGATCCCTATTTCCCGCGTCCGCTCGCTTACCGACACCAGCATTATGTTCATAATTCCAATCCCGCCTACCACCAGTGAAATTCCAGCAATAGCCCCCAGCATCAAGGTCATGATCAGGTTCATCTCAGCGATTTGCTGTATCATATCATCGCGGCTCATAACATGAACAGCATGTTCACGACGGTATAGTTTGTAAAATATCCGCTTTAGCTGCACCGCTGTCTGGGATGATTCCAAGGCCCCTTTAGCTTTGATATTAATGGTATCGATACGGCTGTTTCCGCCAAGGCGTAAGGCCGTACTGTAGGGTATATAAACAGTCCGGTCAATCCCCCACTCCTGATCGGAAGAAACCTTAGCCTTCAACACTCCCACCACCGTAAACCGTTGGCCCTGCATATATACTTCTTGTCCCACTGGGTTTACCCCGCGAAACAGTTTATCGGCCACAATTGATCCAACCACCATTACCCGGCCCCGGCCGCTGATATCCGTCTCGGTAAACCCTCGTCCCCCGGCTAATTCTAAATCACGCAAAGGCAAAAAATCTTCGCCAACTCCTTCCCCGCTGCAATCAAACATGGTGTTGCGCCATTTTATATTACCACCTACGTGCACCACCGGCATAATATGTTTTATACCGCTGATGCGGTCTTTTAATTCCGCCAGCAATTCAGGAGTAAATTGCGCTTCCCAGCTATGGCTGTAAACTTCAATTACATTAGAACCAAGGCTTTGGAGATGCTGCTGTATTTCCAGCCTTGCCCCCTGCCCCACTGACACTAGCGTAATCACCGATGCTACCCCGATAATTACCCCTAGCATGGTCAGTGCAGACCGGATCTTATTGCCTAAAATACTGCGCCAGGCCATTTTTACGCTCAGGAGCAAAATCATGCTTTGGCATCCCCTTCCCCCGTTGGTGGTAACGCAGCCAGTACCTCTTCGGCCAGTAAATAGTCCTTGGCCCGCACAGGCTCGTTGGCAACCACAATCCCGTCCTCCAAATACATAACCCGCTCACAGTGGTAGGCCACGTTGGGATCGTGGGTGACTACAACCACCGTATTGCCTTGAGCGTGTAGCTCTTGAAACAGGGCCAGTATTTCTTCACCGGTCCGCGAATCTAAAGCGCCGGTAGGCTCATCAGCCAAAACTATTTCCGGTTCGGCCGCGACAGCCCGGGCAATGGCCACTCGTTGTTGCTCACCGCCGGATAATTCTTTCGGTCGATGATGCAACCGCTCTTTTAGGCCTAACCGGACTAGCGCATTTAGGGCTTGGGCGCGCCGGTTTTTTCCGGCCAGTCCGCGGTAGATGAGGGGTAATTCTACGTTTTCTAACGCCGTCAGTTGGGGGAGCAGATTAAAGCTTTGAAAAATAAACCCTACCGCATTGTTCCTGATTTCGGCCAGCTGGGCATCATTTTTTTTGCTCACTTCTTCCCCGTGTAACTTATAGCTACCGCCGCTGGGACGATCCAAGCAGCCCAGAATGTTCATTAACGTGGATTTACCGGACCCGGACGGTCCCATAATAGCTACCATCTCGCCGCTGGTTATTTGCAAGTCGACTCCCCTTAAAGCTGGGATCCTGATTTTGCCGATATAATAATCTTTGGTGACAGAACACACGTCTACCATAATCGTACTCATATCCCCGCCCTCACATCCGCATCGGTACTGCCGTACCGGCGCCGAAAAAAAATTCGTCATCGCTTGAACTACCTACGACTACTTCTTGCCCTTCATTCAGCCCGGCGAGCACTTCGGCCAGGGCCCGGTCCTGCAGCCCTAGCTGCACCTGAACTTCGCGCGGCTTGCCCCCTTCAAGCACTTGAACAAAGCTGTTCCCATCACGCTCATACACAGCCTCAACCGGTACTGCCAACACATTTTGGCGTTGTTCAATAAAAATGGAAACATTGGCAGTCATACCCGCTCGCAGCTCCCCTGGTTCCAAGATCTCCACCTTGACCGGAAATCCGCTAGGTCCAGCAGGGCCCTGGTACGGTTGTTCGCCCTGTTGACCGCCTTCACGGGCTACCTCAATAACTTTGGCCGCGAAAATTTCCCCGGGCAGTGCATCTACCGTCACTGAAGCATCCATACCGGGTTTAAGGTGAACAATATCCAGTTCATCGATCATAATTTCGGTATTCATCTTTTCATAACTGGCGATTTTAACTACACTGCGCCCGGCTTCCACCTTCTGGCCATCCTCAGTGTCTAAAGCAATTACCTGACCGCTTATAGGAGCTTTAAGGGTCAACCCATCCAACTCTTCGCTTTTTCGTTCGTAAGCTAGCTGTGCTTGCTGCAAACCTAAAATCCGCCGGTAAATTTCCAACAGGGCAGACCCTTCTTCAAGGGAAGCAATGGTTTGGCCCTCCTTAACCCGGCTTCCTTCTTTAATATTGAGCCGCTCGATCCGGCCCCCGACTCCACTCGATACCCAGGTGTCCTCTTTCCAAGAGGCTGCCGTTCCAATACCGATTGCAAGGCCGGCGCCAGTATCAATATTAACATCCGCCTTCATATCCAAAGCTAACAACCCGGGGTTTGGCACCGCAATCACCACCCGGCGGACAAAAGAATTCTGCTGTGGATAACGGTTGGGATCTATCTCTTTGACCGTACCGGTGGTAACACCGGAAAAACCATGGAAAAAAAGTTCCGCCGGCTGGCCCGCCCTTACATTGGCAGCAGTTCCTTCATCTAAAAAAAGTTCCACCAGTACTTCACTGTCATCCACTAGCCTTAGTAGATCTTGTTTAGCCCCTACTTGGTCACCTTCTTTAATTTTGAGCTCTACCGCCCGGCCAGCTACCGGAGCCCGCACCGATAAAGCCAGTCCCGGATCGGCATTATCCACTTGAGCCGGGGGTACGCCAAGGATCTTCGCCAGTTCTAGCCGGGCCTGTTCCAGTTCCAACTGAGCCCCTTTGACCTCCATGCCCAGCGTCGCATTATATAAAGTCAGCAGCGGCGCTCCCGCCTCAACCTGCTGCCCTTCCTTAACCAAAGTACGCTCCACCAGCCCTTCGCTGAGAGGGGCTATTTCTTTGACTTCGCCAGCGGAAAGCGTCCCCCAGCCCTCTACCGTCAGCCTAATGTCACCTCGGATAACTTGACCAGTGGCGATAACATCAGGATTAGACACCCGCTGGCGCTGGCGAAACTTGATCAAAGCAAATATCCCACCGAATGTCACTAAAACTACCAAGGCAATAATCAGCCTTTTTTTCATCTTGTCTGCTCCTTCCCTTGCTTGGACTTCCGTTACCTCTTGTTTATGTATTTTACTGGCGCTAAATATTTTTGTTTTAATCGTTTGGTTCCAAAAAGAAAGAGCCGGGCCCGACCCGGCCAACTTTTTCCCGAATCAAGTCTGTTTATTTAGACTCAGTAATCATAATACTTGTCAAACGCCACCCGGAAACCGTCCAGGTAGCCATCGATAAAACCATCAGTGTATTCTGGATTCCGCCGGGTGTCAAGACTATAGCGACGGCCCCCATATTTTTCGATTATGTCATCTTCGAGATAACGATTGCTGTAACGGATATCGGCGTATTCTTCCAGGGCTTCTTTCCAGTCCAAGTCTATTTTACTTCTAGTCGCCCGCCGGCCAGCATATTCCCCATCATCATAGCCGACATCATAGCCATCCTCTTCCCCGTCCCGGTAGTCGCTACGGCTACTGTCGCGACCGCGTTGACCATCCTTGTAGCCTTCATCGTAGCCTTCCTTTTCGCCTTTTTTAAAACCGCTGTCGTAACCCTCATTATAGGCTTTTTCATAGGAGGTTTTACTGCCAACTAACTGGCCGGCTTCATAGCCCTCAAGGTAAGCCTTCTGCCGGACCTGTTCGAGATTCGAATCGCTGGTGCCGGGCGTGGTGATGATCACCCGGCTGTTGGCATCATCCCAGCCGACTTGAGCTTTTAGAGCCTCGGCTATATAACGCAAAGGAACATAAACATGACCGCCGACAATAAATGGTTCTTCCGATGGAATGTTTGCCTTGCCATCGATTATAATGGCGATGTTCCGGTATACAGCCGTCAAGGTTTTGGTGAGGCTGGCACCTTGAGCGGTGCTGTAAATACCTACCAGGGTCAAAATTATCAATCCTACAATAAGCCAGCGCTGTCGCATAAAATCTCCTCCCCACCGGTGCGACTAGTTTCCAATCTGATCCTCGGACGCTTGCCTGCTTTATCTTTATCTTTTTCGGCATCTCTGTAGCGATATCCTGCCTTGCATTTCGATCTAAGACAGCATTTATCCCAGTTGCTGTCTTATACTTTGCTTCAACTCCGGTTTGCCAAGTTAGGATTGGGCCAATTTCTTATAGACATCCAGTGGAATTTCAACCAAATGTATGGTCGAACCGTCTTTTGCACTTTGTTCAAATACCTGCAGCCGGTTGCCCACAACCAGGTATTCCGAAGTCAACTCGAAGCTAAAATAACCCCAGTCCGGCCCGCCTCGAGCTGCTGTAACAAAGCCCTTTTCCTTTTCCTCTCCATCGGGGCCAATTAGGCGCCAATTAACGGTGGCTTCAAACACCCGGGCAATACCGCGTACCGTAAGGCTCGCATCTTTTTCAATTGCTGGGGCTAGCAGCTTAATGCTTTTGGATTCGGCTGTAATTGATTCCATCTGCTCAAGCCCATAAAGCTGCGGTAAATAAGTACCTTCGACGTTTTCAAACCGCACCGGCTTATCGGTTCCCTCCAACACAGCCAGGGCATAGGGGTAGGTGATGGCCTGGGTTACAATGGCATCCGGGGCCGGATCACGGTATTCAATTGCCACCACTATTTCTTCTTCTGTTTCCAGCGCCTGTTTGATTAAAACGCTGTATCCTCCGGTCGGACAGGCACCCCGGGTCACCATGATATACGTATTTCCTTCCCAGCTATAGCTTTGGGCCAATTCCGTGCCCAGAGAATAATCCAGTTGCCTAACTATCTCCCGAGGCGCTGTGGCTTTAGTCAAGTTGTTGACCGAAATCTGACGGGGATAAGCTACCACCGTATTCTCAGCCGGAGGCTTCATTACGCTGATGGTTTCTGTCTCTTGATTCCAATCCAGCTGAAATCCCAACATCTCGGCCACAAACCGGAGCGGTAAATAAGTGGTGCCGGCATAGATAAGGCTGGCTGGAACGTATGTTTTCCCGTTAAAATAATAATGCGCCCGGTCGCTGGGGTGAACTTCTTGGCCTTGAATTAAATAGCGGACAGGCGCAACCTGGGCTTTAATTTCACCCAACGTACTAAAACCCACCGTTGTCACTAGCACTATGCCACTCAAAAGACCAGTCAAAAAAATTTTAAGCCGCTCATTCACATCATTTCCCTCCTTATCGAAATCCGATTGGGCTCGCCTAACCTATTTCCGCCAGCATAGTTGCCAGCCCGTCTATCTAGATAGACGGGCTAATCCGGAAAAAGTTCCCGGATTATTAACCTTTAATTACCACAAGCGGAGTCAGCGCCACTTCGATCTTAACTAAATCTTTCTGGTTTTCCATCACCCGGTCAATATCTTTATAAGCCTCCGGGCTCTCCTCAGCTACGTCATGCAGTTTGGTTTTGAACAATTCAACATTCATGGCCTCCAGCTGCCGCTGTACTCGCTTAGTACTAATGCTGCGTTTTGCTTCCCGCCGGCCCAGGACCCGTCCCGCGCCGTGGCTGCATGAATTAAAAGACTCCGGGTTTTCCAACCCCAAACCGATATATGATTTGGTTCCCATCGAACCTGGTACTACAACTTTATCTACTGCTCGGACAGCCCCTTTCCGGTGCAGCCACAGCCAAGTCCCAAAATGTTTTTCATAAGCAGCATAGTTGTGGTGCACATCTATATACGGCTGCGGTGCTTCTGAAAAATATTCGCCCCATATGGTTAAAATACGCTGCATCATGTGTTTCCGGTTAGCCCGGGCAAAGTCAAGGCAGTACTGCATCGCAGCAATATATTCTTGCCCTAATTCTGTGTCTACATCAAGACATGCCAACTGATGCGCTGGGGGGATTGACGGGAAGTGCTGCTTGCTCCATTTTTGCGCCGCCCGGTTGTAAAAAGTAGCCACTTGATGGCCGAGGTTCCGGCTACCGGAATGTACCATCAGCCAAACAAAACCTTGCTCATCGGAGCCGGCCTCAATAAAATGGTTCCCGCCGCCTAAAGTACCGAGCTGATAGCGGGCCCGCTTCAGCTGTTGCCGGATAATGGGCGATTTGGGCGGCCGGTCGAAAATTTCATCGGTTTGCTGTTTTTTATGCCAATCGAAGCCGGTAGGAATCGTACGGTAAATTTCACCGAAAATTTTTGATCTGAGCGCTAAAAAGTTGTCTACTTCTACCTGCGTGCACCAAGCCCTAACCCCGCAGCCAATATCTACACCCACAGCGTTGGGAATGATATGTCCTTCAGCTGCTAACACCCCGCCGATCGGCATACCATAGCCGACATGAGCATCGGCCATCAAGCACACATGCCGAAAAGCGAAAGGTAAGTTAGCCAAATTAATCGCCTGTCGGATAGTATCTTCATCCAAATCATCAGCCCAAGAAATAACTGGCACTTTGGTTTCCATTCCCACTAATTTTAATTTTTTTGCCATAGCATCCTCCCTCTAGCACTGCCCTGATTTGGCTGGCACGATAAAATGCAGTGCTTTTACAGCATATCATAAACCGGCCCCCAAATTCCAACCGGGTTGGAGTGGTAGCTAGAATCAGCTTGGTGGTCATTTGGTTTTCTCGCAAAAATGCTTATCCGGCAGGGAAACCAGTAGTCTTTACCGAACATCTAAGCGAAGAAGCAATAACTAGCCTTGGGGGTAAATTTATGACAGCAGAACTACGGTTGGTCAAGTTCATAAATGCAGCCACTAATGCTAGAGGGAAACAATATATCCAGACCATCTACGCTCACCATCCACAAGTTGCCCGCTGGTTCGACCATTTTTTAACCAAGTGTGCTTCCCATTCTGTACTTGAATACAAAGACGAAACCGTCTACATCAAAAACACCTGCCTCCTGAACCGGGTGGCAAAAAGCACCGGACGGCTAATTGCAGCCGAGGTTAAGCTGGGCCAGTGTTGGCAGGATGCCAGGGCCCTATTTAAAGTCCTGTTGGCTTTAACCACCTGTTCGCCTTCGAAAGAAATAACCGATCTTATGATCGACATAGTGCCTGAATTATATGAATTGCTCTGCCACCAAGATGGGCAACTGCTGGCAGCGCTGATAGATAATAAACCGGTATATATGAATATGCCGGTTTATGATATTATTAGCCCCCGGCTAGATCAGCGCGTCCTTAACATTTTACGGGGAGCCTTAAACAATTATCACACCCCGGCCGACAGATTAATTCGCACCTTTAATGCCGCCCTGACCAAAGCCCTTAAAACAATTTTAGCCTACGCTTGGATTTTTTTCGATAACCACACTGCCCATCTGCAAACCACAAAACTGCTAGGAGCCCGAATTCTTTCCTGTCCGGCTGATCCTTTTCCGGGCACAACCTTACTGCTCAAATACCTTGAGACCCTGGACGGAGTTGTCCTGCCAGCAGGCGGAATCACTGTCCCAGCGCCGGAGAACAAGGTCGGGGTCAACAAACTCACTCTTTGGCGGCGGGACGAGTGGTTGCTTGGCCTTCTTTCCCATAACCAGGCCGGAGCTAGCCTGGTAATGGCAAGTCCATCTTTGTCCGGCTATATGTCCCTGTGGTTACTTCTAGCCGAAAATCTGACCCGGGTTTCTGCCGATCCGCTGACCAGACTGGTTTTAACTTCTTATTTTAAACTAAAGGCTGATTGGCACAATACACCGGAATGATGAGGCTGTTGTTTAGCCCGGAAACTCCTCCGGCAAAGATTGAATTTATAAACTGCCAGCCGAAATAGGCCGCAAAACCAAACAGGATCAGGCCACAAACCCGGTTAATACGAACCAGAATTTCTGGACTAATAAACCGGCGTCCCCAAGATGTTAAAACCGACAGCATACAACCCCAACCTAGAATCGCAGCAATTACACCACTATATACCGGAAGCACCTGTAGCCATAAATCAGCCTGCATCGTTAACCCAACACTGGCAAACACAGCCGTACCTACAGAGCTCCAAAGGACAAAACCCATAGGGTTAGTAATTTGGAGATAGAAGCCGCTGAAATAAGCTGCCCTGCGGCTATTTGTACTTTGATCAGCAGTCAGGTTAAAATCTATCGTCTTTACTTGGCGTATACTCCTTAATCCCAGCTGGATAAGAAACAGCGTCCCGGCCAACCACAACATTGATTTAATAACCGGGTACCGAAAAATTACCGGCGCCAGCCCAAATGCTACTAAAGCGAAATAGATCGTATCTCCGGTTACCGCCCCGAACGATACTGAAAACGCTGGCCAAAACCCGCTGACCAGACCTAAGCGGATCTGCTGAATACTCACTGGCCCTAAAGGTATCGCTATGGATAAACCCAATACAAAGCCGCTTACCACCAGTCGCCACATAATATAGCCCCTCCCCTGGCTTGGCTGCCACTGTAGATATAATTTCTTGATTAGTCATAATAATCCTGCTTTGGCTGCAAGGCCCAATTGGCAAAATACTTAAGCTCCACCTGTCGCCTACTGACAGTTGGGATATAATATTACCCGGGGTGATAAAGTGGTAAAGATATTTGCAAACCGACGCCAGGCCGGTCTGAAGCTAGCCCAAACGTTATCCGATTTCGCTCGCTGCCCTGATTGTGTCGTGCTTGCCATCCCCAGAGGCGGAGTAGTAGTAGCCGCAGAAATAGCCCGGCAGCTCAAACTACCGCTTGATCTTGTCATCACTAAAAAAATCGGGGCTCCGTTCAATCCCGAGCTAGCCATAGGTTCTGTCGATTCAAACGGAAAAATTAGTCTGGATGAAACCCTCATCGCCAGGTTAAACATCCCATCTGCCTATATCCATAGGGCTGCCAAGCAAGTTCTAGCCCAAATAAAAAACCAGCTAGCCAAATACCGGGCCCGTATCGACTACCCTGACCTAACGCAAAAAACAGTTATCTTAGTTGATGACGGTATTGCCACCGGGCAAACGGTAATTGCTGCTATCGGCTTTCTAAAAAGCCTGCCCGTCCGGCGCCTTGTAATAGCTACGCCAGTGATCGCCCCAGCAACACTGGCCAACTTGAAACAGTCAGCTGACGAGATAAGATACGTTCGCTGCGAACATCGCTTTCTGGCTGTGGGCCAATTTTATCAAGATTTCTCGCCGGTCAGCGATGATGAGGTTATCACTATAATGAACAGTTTTATCACTAATTGACCTTATGCGGCAGGAAGAAGTCCTTACCAACACGAATATAGCTCCAATAAGCAGTAGGAGGTCTACCATGGCAGTGAAGTTGGTAACCGACAGTACCTCGGACATCGACCGCCAAACACAACGAAAACTTGGCATCACTGTTATTCCCTTGACTATACATTTCCCCGATGAATCCTTCATTGACGGGGAGGTGCCGCTCGATCACTTTTATGCCAAATTGGAAGCTAGTCCTGTTATCCCCACATCTTCCCAGCCCTCGGCCGGGGATATCCAAGTTGTTTTTGAGCGGCTGGTGGCTAAGGGCCACCATATTCTGGCCATTTTCCTGTCCTCAAAAATAAGCGGCACCTATGAAAGTGCCCTTACCGCCAGACAAATGGTTTTGGAAAAATACCCGCAGGCTAAAATTGAAGTTCTTGATTCGTTAAATACTGTTATGGCTCTGGGCTATCCTGTCATAGAAACAGCTAAGGCAGCTTTAGCCGGCACATCCCTTAGCGAGCTGACCGAACAAGCAACCTGTCTGCTCAACCGAATACGCTTTTATTTTATTCCCCACTCCCTGGAGCACCTGCGTAAAGGCGGCCGTATTGGCAGCGCAGCTGCTCTGATCGGTTCTGTCCTTGATTTAAAGCCTGTTTTATATTATGCTGATGGCCTCACAGCAGTCGCAAAAAAAGTGCGCAGTATGCGTGGGGCTATCCAACATATGCTGGGAATTATGGAAGCCGATTATAAAGCCCATGGTCTCGAGGCTGTAATCGTCCAGCATATTAACAACCGGCCCAAGGCTGAAAAGGTAGCTCAGTTCATCCGCGACAAATACACCCTTACCCCTCCGATTGTACCCGTTGGGCCAATAGTGGGGCTGCACGCAGGGCCCGGCACTATTGGCATCGCCTATTGCCTGGCCAGGTTAGGCTGAAGGTTTGTAAACTAGGAACACCCGGGATTATAATTTTAAAGGTCCGGCTGGGCAAAGCCGGACCTTTATTCTTATTCATCTTCTCTTTGGGCCAAATATCTTATCAAGTTAGACCGGGTAATAATGCCTACGATCTTACCCTCAGTATCCACTACCGGAATCCGGTTTACTTGGCGGCGCGCCATTATCCGTGCAATTTCTTCTCCGGAAGCACTTCCTTCCACCATAATAACTTTCCGACGCATAACATCCCTTACCTTGCTTTTACTTAGCACATCAAAGCCCTTGCGGAATGAGGCAATATCGGCAATTTCGGTATACGGTGATATCCATTTGGAAGACCGAATTAGAGGAACCACGTGCAACCGGCTGGAAAACCGTACAATGTCAGCTTCGCACACGATACCGGTTACTGTCCCTCCCTCGTCTACCACCGGTACCCCGCTGATATTATGGGCAGCAAACAGATCCAGAACCTCAGAAATCGGAGTCTCCGGCTTGACTGTAACTACCGGACTGGTCATGATCTCCAGCGCCGTTATCTGCATAACCGCTCCCCCTCTCCCATGTTCGAGCAGCGACCAAAGGGGCCGGCCCAGAACTTATTCATTGTGATTATATTCCATCTGGCTCCAAACGTAAAGGGACGTTTAACTACGATCCGGCTTGATGTTAGCCCGACGAAGCAGATTGGCATTAGTCACTACTGTAACTGAGCTGGTAGCCATGGCAATTTCGGCCACTACCGGATGCATCAAGCCCAAAAAAGCCAACGGGATGGCGATAATGTTATAGAAAAAAGCCCAAAAGAGGTTTTGCTTAATTTTAGCGAATGTTGCCTGCGACAGTTTGACTGCTGTTACCACACTGCCAAGGTCCCCTCTCACCAGGGTAATATCGGCAGCCTCGATGGCAATATCGGTGCCGGTACCGATAGCTATGCCTACGTTGGCTTGGGTTAATGCCGGGGCATCGTTGATGCCGTCACCGACCATGGCCACCTTTTTACCCTCAGCCTGCAGTTTTTGAATGGCTGCCACCTTACCGTCAGGAAGGACTTCCGCCAGCACCTGGGTTATGCCCACTTGGCGGGCAATAGCTGCTGCCGTCCGTTCATTGTCGCCGGTGATCATAGTAGTGGTCAAGCCCATCTTCTCAAGTTCAGCGATGGCCGCCGCCGAATCATCTTTGAGGGTATCAGCCACAGCGATAACCCCCACCAGCCGGCCAGCGTAGGCCACTAGCATAGCTGTTTTGGCTTCACTTTCCAAACGTTCCATTTCTGATTCCAGCTGGGACGGATCTAAGCCTTGTTCTTGCATTAACCTCCTACTTCCAACCAATACTGGCTGGCCATCGATTTCAGCCCGGACGCCGCGCCCGGTTATGGCTGCAAATGCGTTAATACCACGAAGCTCATAACCCTTGGCTTGAGCATAATTTACAATTGCTTTGCCCAGCGGATGCTCTGACCCGGCCTCCGCACTGGCTCCATACGTAAGAACATCCCGTAGGTTATAACCGTCGGCAGCAACAATATCCGTTACTTCGGGCTTACCCTTGGTGATTGTACCTGTTTTATCAAATATAACAATATCCAGTTCTTTGATGGTTTGGATTGCTTCCCCGCTACGAACGAGGATTCCATTTTCGGCCCCCATACCGGTGCCTACCATCAGCGCTGTGGGCGTAGCCAAGCCTAGGGCGCAGGGACAAGCAATCACAAGTACAGCTACCGCAGCAAAAATCGCCAAAGTGAAGGGGCTCAAGTCTGGGTTAACCCAGGGTAAAAACTCTTGGGCCCAATAGCCGACCGTTCCCAACGCCTGGGGAAACAGTAGCCAGGCCACAAACGTAAGCGCAGCTAATGTCATTACCGTAGGTACAAAAATCCCGGTCACGCGGTCAGCAAACTCCTGAATAGGAACCTTGGTCCCTTGGCATTCCTCTACCATCTTGATTACCTGGGATAAAAATGTATCCTTACCCACCCTGGTGGCCTCAATTTGCAGCAGCCCTTCATGGTTGATAGTAGCCCCGATAACGTCATCCCCTGCTGTTTTGTAAACTGGCATCGATTCGCCCGTAGCCATGGATTCATCGACAGCGCCTTCACCGGCAACAACCCTCCCATCGGTGGGAATTTTTTCGCCCGGCCTTACTACCATCACATCGCCGACTTTAACCTGCTCTAATGGTACTTCCCGCTCTTGTCCGTCGACTAAAATCCTAGCTGTCTTGGCTTCAAGCTGTAATAACTTCTTGATAGCTTCCGAAGCCCGTCCCTTGGCTTTGTGTTCAATGTAACGCCCGGTTAGATGAAAGGATATAATCATAGCCGAACTGGCAGCGTAATTTTGAATGGGACTGACAAATACCGCCAACCCAGTAGCAAAAGCCACCAGCGATCCCAGCGCAATCAAGCTGTCCATATTGGCACTACCGCGGAAAAGGACTCGAATACCAGATCGCAAAGTAGCGCGGCCGGCTCCGAACACTACCGGAGCGGCTAATATTACCAGCCCGATATCAAAGTAGCGCGGGAAAGGCCAGCCGTGAATACCAATGATCATCCCGGGCAGCATCCAGAGCATTATTGGCACAGTAAATGCCCAGGCCCATTTCATCTTTTGGGCCGCCCGCTGTACCTGATCGATTTCAGCATCTAGCTCATGTTTCGTCTCTTGGGCAATAACAGCCTTATAACCGCTGTTTGTAACTATCCTGGCTATACCTTCCGCGTCGAGTAGGGTCGGGTTGTAGTCAACGTAAGCTCTTTTAGCTGCCAAATTTACAGTTGCAGTCTCTACCCCGGCCGCTTGCCGTAAGTTTTTTTCCACTTTACTAGCACAAGCCGCACAATGCATGCCCTCAACAGCGAGAATAACTTTGGCCGCCTCCGCCCTAACCCCATAACCAGCCTCAATTATCGCCGTTTCAATAACGCTGCGGCTGGTAACAGCAGGGTCAAATTCCACATAAGCTTTTTCAGCCGCAAAATTTACTTGGGCCGTTTGTACTCCGGCTAAGTTTTGCAGTACCCGCTCCACAGTCGCAGCACAGGCAGCACAATTTAAGCCCTCCAGCTTAAAAACCTCTTTGTTAACATTCTGGTCTTGCCCGCTCATCACATTCACCCTTTCCCAATATAGTTCCAAGATGCCCCTGATATTATAAATTATTTGCCCTAATGCCCACACACATACCCCCATGGGGTATGTTGAGATTAGTATACCTTGCCAATTAACCCCTGTCAATAGTAGCTTTCCATCGTGTCCCCGGCAAATAACTTAGCGGCCAATTACTCGGTGCAAGCAGGCCTTTCAAAGCTGAATCTTCCCCCGATTGATCCATTACAAGGTTTACGCACTTTAATTACCCGGGGAACAGACAACAAACGTTTGCACAAACCAGCTATCACAGCCATAGGGGGGATAAACAAAAACCTGGCCTCACCAAATGGCTAAGGCCGGTAAGATATGAAACCATTTCCATATTACAAGGCATCAACAATAACCCCACCCTAAGTTTGAAGGAATCTGCAGGCTTATGTGGAAATAAAAATGGTCGAGCAAGGTTAACGGTACAAAAGGCGGTGGCAATATTGGAAAACCTTTGGCTGGCTGTCAAGGACAGCGCTTTATTATTTTTGGCCGGTTGGTTAGGCTGGCGTTTGCTGGCGCGGTTTAAGATCCCAGTGGCCAGTTTGTTAGGTGGTATAGTAGCAGCAGGAATTGCCCGAGTGCTAGGCATTCGGTTCACCTACTTACCCTCTTTCCTTCCCCTAACGCTAAAATTAATTCTCGGTACTCTAATTGGCTTACGGTTTAAAAAAGAGACCTTGCTCAACCTGAAACAGTTGGCCTTACCTGCTTTTTTAGTATCTTTCTGGATGTTAGCGAGTTGTTTTATCGCCGGGCACTTTTTTCAACGCCTAACCCAGGTCACCCCGGTGACTGCTATTCTCGGTTCAGCCCCAGGTGGAGTAGCAGAGATCACCCTATTGGCTTTTGACTTTAACGCTGATCCTGCCGTAGTGGCTACATTACAGCTCACACGTTTGCTAACTATCATGCTTATCATTCCTATCTTAGCTATCCGGCGATCCCAAGCCTTTCCAAATAACGGCAAGCTAGAACCCGTCGAGTCGACAACTTGTTGGCAATGGACCATGTTAATAACGTTGGCAGTGGGCGCTGCTGGGGGTGCAATCGGCCACGTACTCAATTTCCCAACCCCGGGTCTTTTAGGGGCCCTAGTCATGGTAGGGCTAGTCTCCAGCCTTTACCGAGAATTGCCGCCCTTGCCCGAAAGCCTTCGTATATGTACCCAAATTGGGATCGGAGGCATGGTTGGCCTGAATTTCGGAAAAGATGCTTTGGCTAAATTGTGGCTTATGGGTGGACCAGTTATAATAACTACTGCGGTAGTAATCGGATCAGGCCTAGTACTATCTGCCATACTAAAGAAAATAACAAACTGGGATGATCTAACATGCTTGTTAGCTGCAGCACCTGGCGGGGTAAGCCAGTTCTTCATCCTGGCTTGTGAACTGGGCGCGGACCCGGTTATAGTAAGTTTGCTTCAACTATCACGCTTTTTAACTGTTATCGCCCTTTTACCAATTCTACTTCGTTTACGACTGTAACCACTAAATACTGTAGGCTATCTTCCAGCCAGCATTGATGAGAACGATTTTCCGTGAATCTCCTGTGCAAAAATAAGGCGGGGCTTAATCCCCGCCACAAATATTCATATTGCTATTTTTAACCCAGGGCAGGTTGCCCTGCTCCTTCAGACTTTGCCCAGGGCCGAATTTAAAATCGAGCGGCACCACACTTTGGTTTTTACTGTGGTTTCAGTTAGGTTCAACAAATCCTGATACATAGCGTTTGGCGCCGCTCGGTTGGGGGGCGCTTTTGTTTGTGGTTAAACCTTAAATTTGGATACTTCCTGGGAAAGCAATTTGGCCTGGGCATCCAACCGGGCCATTACCTCCGTAACGTGCTGCATCTCCATTGAGACGTTGTTGGTGCCGGCTGCAACCTCTTCCACTCCGGCCGCTCCTTGATTTATGGTTTCCGCTACGTTATCGATGGCTGTTCCTATGGTTTGAACGACCCCGATGAGTTCCTGGGCTGTGGCTGAAAAGCGGTTGGTCAATACAAACATAGCATTAGCATCCTGTTCATATTGATTGCCGGTATCCACCAGCCGTTCATAATCTTCGGTCACCACATCATTGATAAACTTGAGCACATTGGTCGCGCCGGCCGATAAATTATTGGTAGCCCCAATTACTTGTTCAACCAATTGTTCGATCTGGGCAGCTGTATCGGCAGATTGTTCAGCCAGCTTACGAACTTCTTCCGCTACCACAGCAAAACCGCGTCCGCTTTCCCCGGCCCGGGCCGCTTCAATAGCCGCATTAAGGGCCAAAAGGTTAGTTTGGTCAGCTATGTCTGAGATTGCATTGGTAAGATCGCCAATCTGTTTTACTACCAACGATTCCTCTATCGCCTTCATCAATGTTTCTTCCTCTTTTTCGGCCAATTTTGCTGCCCTGATCCGGGCTGACACCGCCTGTTCTTTTAGCTCTTGAGCCCGCCGTTCGATTTCTTGGGCTTCTTTATTGCCTTCCTGAGCTTTTTCGCCTAGCTCGGTGATTGAGCTTCTCAAATCTTCGCTGGAAGCAGAAATTTCCTCTGCTGTAGCTGCCACTTCTTCTAGGCCAGCCGATATTTCCTGGGTCGAAGCAGCTATGTCCTCAGCATTTTTAGTTGCGCCATCCACCGCCTTGGTAGAATCTGATGTGGCCTGCTCTACTTCACTCATAACCGCCAACGCATCGGATATCAACGCCCGCAGGCTATGGGCAGCAGCTCCTAATTTATTGGCTAAAATGCCAAGCTCATCCTTGCCGCCTTCCACTTGGATCGTAAGATCACCGACTGCTAAGGATTCGGCTACATCCATGCCTTTAGCAATAGATGCCTTAATAGAACGAACCATAAAGAACAATATGCCGATAGAAACAACTACAGCAGCTACCAATAGCCCCATGGCGATAGATATAAGTCGGGCTACCATAGCCGGCGCTTGGGCTGCTTCGCTGTCTAAACTTTCATTTTGATATTGGGCATACGCATTGCCGGCATTAATCAAAGCAGCGCTATCTAGAGCCGCAACCGACATCATATACTCTATCGCTGCATCCTGGCCCTCCGTTTGGTAAAGATGTAGCATGGTCTGCGGGTGGGGGGCAAATTTTGCGCTAGCTGCCAGTACCGGCTCCAATTTTGACTTATCTTGGGCATGATTAGTTAAAAACTTTAAGTTTTCATCGAGCTGTTTCTGTGCTACCTCATAATCGCGGATGAAGGTTTCATCCCCGGTAGCCATGTAGCCGCGAAGCGCAGCCGCAATCTCTGCCGTTAGGGTCGATACTTCTAAACCTGCTTTTTGCATCGGAACCCGGTGGTTGGCTAAATCATCCACCATCTGACCCAGTAGACTGGTTTGTTGGTAGATCACTCCGACGATGGCACCCATAAGTACGATAAGGGCTATAAAGCTTATGACCAATCTGGTTGACAGCTTCAATTTAGTCATCCTTTCACTGGGTTAATTTTTTTAATGCTGGCTGACATGCTTAAATTCCTCAGCGGATAGTTTGAAAAAGGAGTCAATGCAGAGCAAAATTAACAATTGATCCTTCTGTTTGGCTAAGCCCTTGACCAGTTGCGAGCGGATACTGGTTACTTCCGGCGGCGGCTGGATATCTTCCCTCGATAAGACCGTAACTTCCATCACTTCATCGACCACAATACCGGCCTTCTGCCCGGCAGCTTCGACTACAATAACCCGGGTATCCGAAGTTGACTCGCCTTTGGTCACGTTTAACAGCTCGTGCAATTCGATTACAGTAATTATGTCGCCACGCAAATTAATGACTCCTTTTACATGGGCTGGAGCCAAAGGCACCTCAGTGGGCTTAGCCTCTTTCATAATCTCCAGTACGCTGGCGATATTGAGGCCATAATTTTCATCACCGATCCGGAAAACTACAAACTGTTCGTTTTTCATAGTCATCACTCCAGTCAGATGTTCCTTGTGCTAGAGCTGCCCCGGGCGTATTGATAGCGTCAAGTGAAATACAGGCGGCCGCAAGAAGGCTCTCCCGGGCCGCCTGCTGGGCTAAAGATTTATAACCGGAATCTTCCGACCAAGGTAGACAGATGCTGCGCCATCTCAGACTGAGCCTGAGCAGTTTGGGCCACTCCTTCCAGGGCTTTAGTGACATCAGCCGAGCTGGCCCCGATCTCCTGCGAAGAAGCAGTAGTTTGCTCGATAGCAGCTGCAATACCTTCGATAGCCGTATTTATCTGTTCCATCGAAGCTGCTATTTCAGCTGCCGCTACAGC
>JAAZKX010000017.1 GCA_012799605.1 Bacillota bacterium
CTTCCACCCCATTATAAGCCATTTCTACTAATTTCATATCAGCTTGTTCTTCAATGTATTCTTTCACTAAAGCGCAGAACTCTTTATTGTCGTCAGCAATCATCACCCTAATGCAATCTGACACAATTCTTCCCCCTTTCTACCTTTTGGTAATGAATGTTCCTTTTAGTAAAGTTAAAGTAATTGCTCTTAGCAGGTATTCGACGCGCCGTTACCATAATCCTCCTTATTTGGTATAAAAATCCCAAATATTAAGGGGGCCCGGCGGCCCCCTTTAAAACCGATCTCCCTTTTTCAAGCATCCATTCAGCTAAAATTCCAAAGCCTCGACTGGGATCGTTGACAAACACATGGGTAACAACCCCGGCTAATTTTCCATCCTGGATTATGGGGCTTCCGCTCATCCCCTGAATAATTCCACCGGCCCTATCGATAAGTTTTTCATCGGTTATCCTCAGCACTAGCCCCTTATCGGTGGGACTGTACTGGCTAATCACCCGTTCTATTTCCGCATCAAAACTTTCGATTTTATCCTGTTCCAAGACAGTGTATATTTTTGCGGGGCCGGGATAAACTTCGCCGGCCATCGCAACCGGAACCCCTGCGGGGAAATGAGGATTTTGCAAAGGCTCTTTTAGTACACCAAAGATTCCATAGTGGGTATTAGCTGTTATAGGCCCCAAAATATTCGCCTCGGGCAAAAAGACTCCTACCTTTTCCCCGGGCTGACCCCTTGCTCCCGCATTAATGCTGGAAATGAACGCCTTTACGATAGATCCATCCCTTACAACCAGCGGGGCACCCGTATCCTCATCAGTTACGATATGACCCAGCGCACCAAAGCAGCCCCTGTCCGGGTCATAAAACGATAAAGTGCCCACTCCGCTCGCTCCTTCCCGCACATACAGGCCAATGCGAAAAGTTTTTTTGTTTGTTTCGACCGGGCGTAAATCTATCTGTTTGGTTTCTGTCCCCCGTTTCAGTATCAGCGCTAAGGTCTTATTTTCCTGTCCTGCCTCTTCCACCGCTTGAATCAAGTCCGCCACTTTCAATAGCACGGTCCCATTAGCCTCAAGCAAAATATCTCCTGGCAAGATACCAGCATCTTTGGCTGGAGAAAAAGTTCCGCCTGCCTCGAGGATCTTATCATAGCCTACAACAATGATCCCTTCACAAGCTAGCAATACCCCGATGGCATGGCCGCCGGGTATAACAATATCAGGTTCCTTAGCTTCGACCGAAATACGCCGGCAAGGAACACCGAACAATAACAATTCGACCTCGAATCGACCAGGGTCTGCTGTCTCCAGTGTAAATGAAGGTCCTGAATTTAACCGTACTGGTTTTTCAGTTAACCAAGTCTTATTGAGTTTTACTCCGGTCCCGGTTAGCAAACGTGCTTTAACCGGAAGCGACACATAAAGATCAAAAGACCGGCTTTGGCCCACCGGCAGCCCAATATTATCTGGGAAAGAAACCAAATGAAAGCAATTTAAAACCAGACTGACAGCTACAACAGCAAGTACAATAACCAGCCTGTTTGTTCCTCGTCTCATGACCGGCACTCCTTATCCCAGCTTTGCTAATCCGGCCTCCTTTCATAAAAAAAAAGAACCTGAGAACAGGTTTCCCCGTCCGAGGTCCGTTTATCCAGTCCGGTATGCTGGTCATTTATTCTGCAATAATTGTTCCGCATGTCGCAGGACTACAGGGTTTATGCTCGATCCGGCCAGCATTCGGGCCAGCTCTTGCACCCGGGCTGTCGAAGATAATTTATCCATTCTGGTGTAAGTTTTACCAGCGATGGTCTCTTTGTAAATATAATAATGTGTGTCCCCTCTGGCAGCAATTTGCGGCAAATGGGTAATACAAATCACCTGATGAAAACTGCTTACCTGTTCCAGTTTCAAACCTACCTTTTCGGCCGCCCGTCCCCCGATGCCAGCATCCACTTCGTCAAAAATCAGCGTCGGCACATCATCGGTATCGGCTAATACCGTCTTTATTGCCAACATGGTACGGGCTATCTCCCCCCCGGAGGCAATTTTTGCCAACGGTTGCGCCATTTCACCAGGATTAGCTGCTAGCAAAAATTCGGCTTGTTCAAATCCAGTTGGTCCAATTTTGAGTTTTCGCCCGTCATAGCTTAGGCCTGTGCCTTCTTCCTGCACCAAAAAAGATACCTGTAGTTGAGCCTTTTCCATGCCTAGATCAGCTAATTCATCTTGCACTTCTTGTTGAAAAACAGCTGCCGTTCGCCGCCGTTTACTAGTTAATCGCCCTGCAGCTTCAGCCAATTGTTTTTTTATCTGAACCAATTCATCAGCTAATTTGGTTTGGTCGATTTGCTCCTTTTCCAATCGTGCCAATTCATCGGCTGCAGTTTGGGCATGCTGCAAAATGGAAGGTATGTCGGGCCCATACTTTCTGGCCAGAGATCGGATCAATTGTAGCCTGTCTTCTACCTCACTCAAGCGGTGAGGGTCTTGGGGAAAGTCTTCTTGGTATTGCCGCAGCTTAGGTACTAGCTCCTCCAAGTTGTATAAGTTCGTGGTTAATTCTTTGCTTATTGCCGCCAACCTTTCGTCTATCTTTGCAACCTGATCGAGGCAAACCTGAGCCTGTCCTACCAGATCAACGGCGCCTTGCTCGGGTCCACCATGTAAAAGTACATATGCGTTGGCTGCAGCTTCTAACAAACTTTCGCGTTGTTTTAAGCGTTCTTTTTCTTGCTCCAGCTCCTCTTTTTCACCGAGTTCCAACCCGGCAGCTTCAATCTCTTCTATTTGATATTTGAGCAAATCTATTCTTTGAGCCCGTTCCCTCTGAGCCTGTTCAAGATTTTCTATCGCAGTTTTCAATTTACTGTACCGGGAGTATAAATCGCGCACTTTCTTAGCTAAAGCTAACTGGTCAGGGCCACCAAAAGCATCCAGAAAAGCTAAGTGCGTTGCCGAGCGTAATAGGGATTGATGCTGATGTTGGCCATGTATATCTACCAGTTCTTGGGCAACTTCCTTTAATTGCATCGTAGTTACAAGGCGCCCATTTAGGCGGCAATAATTGCGTCCGGATATATTTAATTCACGCGTTAATATCAAGCGGCGATCGGCTATGGGGATTCCTATTTTATTCAACAGGTTCATTAGTCTAGATCCCGGTTCTAGGGAGAATATGGCTTCAACCAGCGCAGACGATGCTCCGGTGCGCAAAAAATCGGACGAGGCTCTTTCTCCCAAGGCCATACCCAATGCATCGATAATAATTGACTTTCCAGCCCCTGTTTCACCTGATATGATGTTTAACCCGGGCCCAAATTCTATTGCAAGTTTGTCAATCAAAGCGAAGTTGCAAATGGAAATAGCCTCTAACAAATAAACCACCTTCTAACCAAGAAGTTCTTTAAAACGTTTCATAACCCCCAAAACTTGGTCCTTGTCCTTGACAATTACCAAAATTGTATCATCGCCAGCCAAACTTCCCAATACTTCTTTCCAATCCATATTGTCAACAGCATAAGCTACACCTTGGGCCGAACCGGGGAGCGTCTTTATTACAATCAAGTTTTCGCTATAATCCAAGCGGATGACTGATTCGCAGAATATCCGCTTAAGACGCGGATCGATTGTTTCGCCGGGCATGTCCGGTGGCAAAGCGTACCCATATCTGCCCTCCCCTAAAGGCGCTTTAATCAGGCGCAACTCTTTAACATCACGCGATACAGTCGCCTGAGTTACATTAAAGCCGCATTGGCCGAGCAGGGCCACCAATTCTTCTTGAGTTTCTATAGCGCGGCTAGTAACTAACTCCATAATTTTCATTTGGCGCCGCACCTTCATTCCCAGACCCCCTCTGTCTTATGCTTACTTGGGCTCTGACATGCTGCAGTTACCATCGAACAAGCATACCCGTAATGCTTGGTAGAACTTTTGTTCCGGCAACCGAATAAACTTTATTGTCTCGTTGGATAAGGTAACTTTTACCTCGTCACCCTGTTCCAGCGAATAAGCAGACTGACCGTCAATTGAGATCATGATATCGCCTTTATGGGCCAAAATGTGGGCTCTAAATGTTTCTTGGTCAGATATGATCAAACTACGCGCATCGAGTGCATGGGCGCAAATAGGCGTAATAACCAAGCATTTTAAGGCAGGATTGACGATAGGGCCACCCGCTGATAAAGAATACGCTGTCGAGCCGGTGGCCGTAGCCGCAATTACGCCATCGCCACGATATGTGGCTAAATATTCATCGCCAATGTAACATGCCACTTGTATCCGGGCAAAGCCTTTTTTTGTAATAACCACATCATTTACTGCTCTGAATTCTCCCAGGGCTTGTCCCTGACGGTAGATTGTTGCTTGAGCCAGGTTCCGTTCTTCTAAGGAATAGTGACCGGAAACCAAATCCGAAAACAGCTGCTCCAAATGCTCCGGCTCGGCTGCCGTCAAAAACCCCAAGTGACCTAAATTTATTCCCAAAATTGGAATTCCTGCTGGTGCAAACAAGCGGGCTGTATTCAACAAGGTACCATCGCCGCCTAGCGAAATGACCAAATCAGCCCAATGTCTTAGTTCTGCGAGCGTTTTTGCTTGCCCGGGATAATCTAGAAATTCGGCGTCGACTGGCAATAAACCTGTATTGAGTAAATGCTCCTGGCAGTATGTAATCAGCTGGCGCCCCAACTTATGGGCCCGCGTTTTTTCTTTGTTAACTACAATGGCTATGTTCTTCATGTTCATTTCTATATCCCCCTGCCTAGCAGATAAATAATTATGCCTCCCAGCGTAATAATGATTATGCCCAAAGCAGCGATCAGTAGTATATTGTCCCGGTTCAGCGGCCAGCAAAACGATATTTCCTGCCACGTTTTTTTGTTCATATTCACAAGTAAAATGCTGTTGGCCCGAAACGCCAGCTGGTATTCCAGCAGCTGGCGGCGCGTTCGTGCCGTCAATCTCGAATGAGTATGTCCGCTTTTTACCTCTACCACGTACTTGCGCCAACCTTTTTTTACAATGAAATCTGCCCTGATCGTAGTTGTGCGCGGCTTACCATTGATATAAACCAACGAGGATGCAGTAGGCTGGCGGGATACAATTTGAAACCCTTGCCGTTCCAATAGATTTGCAGCCTCTTCTTCGGATCGTTTGGCTCCTTTAAATTGCCATTTCCGTAGCCAACGCCGCCAAACTGTGTGGCCAAAATAAAGGCCTGTCACACCCAATATAATCCCCAGAACAAACACGTCGCCCCGAGTCACTGTATGTTCTCCCCCATTTTTCTAGTCCGGCTACCCCTGCTGGTCAGAAACGCTGGTTCCAATAAGGGTTGTGTTTTATGCATTTTAAGCCAGTTTAGCGTGGGCTTCCTTTACCACCTGATCGATGTCCAGGGTTGTTTTTCTGCAGCCAGCGCACGCATAAACTAGGTACTCGATATTCCCCTTGGCCCCAGTAATGGGTGAATAATCAAGACCGGCGCAGTTTAAGTGTTGATCAAGTAGCTCTACAATCGCTACCACTACTTCCCGGTGTAATAGGGGATCTCTAACAATTCCCCCTTTTCCGACCTTTCCCTTCCCGGCTTCAAACTGGGGTTTTATCAAGGCCACTATTTCCTTTCGGCCCACCAGCACATCGAGGATCGGCGGTATTACTTTCTTTAGCGAAATAAAAGATACATCGATACAAGCTATTTCCGGTCGGGGGACCAACTGCTGTGCGGTTAAGTATCTAATATTAGTGCGTTCCAATACTGTCACCCGGGGGTTCTGCCTCAGATCCCAGGCCAGTTGGCCATAACCGACGTCAACCGCGTATACTTTGGCCGCTCCATGTTGTAAGGCACAGTCGGTAAACCCTCCGGTTGATGCCCCGGCATCCAAAACAATCTTACCTTTAAAATCCAGGCCGAAACTATGTATGGCTTTTTCCAGTTTTAGCCCACCACGGCTCACGTAGGGGGAATCATCTTCCAGCAACACCAGTTCGGCCTCAGTTCGAACTTTAGTTCCCGATTTATCAATAAGGCGTCCATCTACTAAAACCTTTCCGGCTAAAATATGGGCTTGAGCCCGGTCGCGGCTGGCTAGTAGACCCCGTTCTACCAGAAGTAAGTCGAGTCTTTTACGTCTCACTAATATCACATGCCCTTAATTTTATTTCGGCTGGGTTTTTAGAGGTAAAATAATTATAAAAACTGGTTATAAGGCTTTGTTCATCGAGCCCGCACAGTTTCAACTGTTCTGCCCGGCTGCCATGGTCAATAAATTGATCTTTCACTCCGAACCGTTTTACCGGAATGTTTAGGCCAGCCTCATTAAATAGTTCTAAAACGGCACTGCCAAAGCCGCCGGCTAAAGCATGGTCTTCAACCGTAGCAATTAGCCGATGGCAACGGGCCAAATCCAAGATCAAATCCCTCGGCAAAGGCTTCACGAAACGGATATCGCATACCCCGATATCAAGGCCCTGTTGGGTCAAAGCTTGAGCAGCTCTGAGGCTGGGCAATGCCATCGCCCCTGCAGCCAACACCATTCCACCAGCTCCTTCTTTTAGCAACTCTCCTTCAGCCCAACCAGCTGTGCCAATTATTTCCGGATCGGCTTCGACCTCGGCCCGAGGGTATCGAATCGCTACCGGCCCCGGGTAATCAACAGCGTAATTTAGCATTTGGTCTAATTCCCTCGCATCGCGGGGGGCCAATATATTTATGTTGGGTATATGACGCAAGTAGGCAAAATCAAATAATCCTTGGTGGGTAGCACCATCTTCACCGACAAGACCAGCCCGGTCTAAACAAAAAGTAACAGGAAGGTTTTGTAAACAAACATCGTGGACAATCTGATCGTAAGCCCGCTGCAAAAACGTACTATAAATAGTTACCACCGGGCGCTTGCCCCCGGCTGCCAAAGCAGCTGCTAAAGTTACAGCATGTTGCTCGGCGATCCCAACATCGAATATCCGCTCCGGATAACGTTGGGCAAACTCGCTTAAGCCAGTACCGGAAATCATGGCTGCGCAGACCGCAACCAAATCCGGCTTCTTTTCCGCTAGTTTTAACATCGCCCGGGAAAAAGCATCTGTATAAGTTGTGCCGCCGCTTGCCAAAGGCTTGCCGCTGCTGACCTCAAAAGGGCCGATACCATGAAATTTGCAGGGCCTTTCTTCTGCTGGGGGATAACCCTTCCCTTTTTTGGTCAGTACATGGATCAGAACAGGCCCCCCTGCTTTACGGGCATGGGTAAAAACACTGCGCAATTCCGCAATGTTATGTCCGTCCAAGGGCCCAAAATAGGTGAAACCCAATTCTTCGAACAAAGTGCCCGGGATCAACATATAGCGCACCGCATCTTTAACCCGTTCCGCTGTTTTAGCCATTTGGGTTCCAATAGCCGGGATGCGTTTTAATAAAAACTCTATATCCTCCTTGAGCCGAAAATAGTTTGGATTCGATCTTAGTCTGGTTAAATACATGGATAACGCTCCTACATTAGGGCTTATCGACATTTTGTTGTCATTAAGTATAACTACAATTCGTTTTCTCAATTGTCCAGCGTGGTTTAAGGCCTCAAAGGCTAGGCCGGCTGTTAAAGAACCATCGCCGATCACCGCGCTGATTACCCCATCCTGCCCTTCGAGGTCGCGGGCAATAGCATAACCTAAAGCAGCAGATATCGATGTGCTGCTATGGCCGACCCCAAAATAATCATAGGAACTCTCGGAACGATTAGGGAACCCACTTAGGCCCCCAGACGTACGCAAACTAAAAAAGCGCTCCCGCCGGCCGGTTAGCAGCTTATGGGCATAAGCCTGATGGCCAACATCCCAAATTATCTTATCTTCCGGTTTATTAAAAACTGAATGCAAAGCTACAGTCAGCTCCACTGTCCCGAGGTTCGGGGCCAAATGTCCCCCATTGACCGCAACGGTATTTATTATTGTTTCTCTCAATTCCCGGCATAGAGCTTTTAATTCTGGTATATTGAGGCCCTCGAGGTCGGATGGGCTGTTAATTTGGGCTAATATTCCTGCCATTATTTTTTACCTCCACTACCGTTTTTTTTCAATACTTCCCGACCGCAAATACGCTCGACCAACCAAAGAACACGTCCCATTTTCAATGTTATGATATTAGCATGCCAGAGTGAAAAATGTTTACCCACAGCCTTTCCGCCCACTGTCACAGCAGATACCAAGGCTACAATGGCTAAAGAAGCCCATTCTTCCTTGATAGGATAATGCTTGGCCAAACCAAACACAATTGTAGCTCCAACAGCCCCCGATAAAGTACCAGCAATGTCACCTACCAGATCATTACACAAGTTGCTTATAGCGGGCGCCTGCCGCCGTAGGCGGACAGCTTCACGTGCGCCCAGGATTCTTTTCGCCGCCATGGCGTGAAGCGACGGTTCATCGGCTACCGTTACAGCTACCCCCATAACATCAAAAAGAATACCTAATCCTATAATAGCCAATAGGACTAGAAAAGCCAAAAAAAATGGTACCGTGCGTACCACATGTCCTGAACAAAAACCCAATAGCAAGGAAAGCGCCAGGGTTATCAAACCCACTTTCAATCCGTGGTGCCATGTACTGATCCTCGTACTTTTGAGCTTCACCCCACCACGCTCCGGCTTTTGTTTTTAGTTCGAATATGATAAATAAAAGGTGGTAATAGGATGAGTAAATGCTGCGGCTTCAGGTCTAGTAGGTTTTCCCAACAATCACCGATTCGTCACCGAATAGGCGGTTTCCCTTTACGATTGCTCGATGCCGTTGCCGAACATCGGACTAGATTGCCACTTAGCCCGCACTTCAATCCTCACCCTATCCCAACTGGGTTGGGCAGTCTAGGAGTTTTCCTCAACAACTCTTCCGCCTTCTAGCCTCTTTTGCATAAAAGGTTTCAACAGCAGCAGCTTGTTATTTTTGGGCCCTAAAATAACGAGCCGGACCTGTATTCGCCCATTACACTCAAGGCAGGCTACGCTGCACACAGCTTGCACCGCATGCAGGTTTTTATCCCAAGCCATAACCCAAAGGCTACGTACTTGGGTCTCCGCGGGAAGAGGAACAAGTCCCACATGCCGTTGTGGTTGCCCTTTTCCCTTAACTCCCAGCAGCAGCCGCTCACTGGGCGTAAGCAGCCACCACCAGAAACTTCATCGCTGTGCCCTCGACGGATTTTTAGGCCCGTTTTCAAAAGCGGAATCGCTGACTAGAATACTGCACCACCTGACCGCGAAAAATTTCTATCCCAAACATGATAATATTATTTGATTCAAAGCCATTATACCATGGCTAAAAAGGCGATGCAATGGATTTAAAGGCGCATAAGAACCCCTACCAACACCCCTAAAATAGCCCCAACAAATACTTCAACTGGAGTATGCCCTATTAGTTCGCGCAAACGTTCTTCTCGGATGCGCCCCTCCTTAAATACCTCATCTACAATTTTATTGAGAATAATTGCTTGAGCCCCGGCCGCCCGGCGCACACCAGCCGAATCATACATCACTACCAAGGCCAAAACAGTTGCGATTGCCGCCTCAGCAGAAGAAAAACCCTTAACGCGTCCTACTGCCACAAACAGAGCAGTAACCAAAGCGGAATGCGAGCTAGGCATTCCCCCTGGACTGACCAAACGGGCAAAATCCCAATGCCGCCTACTGATTAATGTACTCGGCACCTTTAGTCCCTGCGCGATAGTCCAGGCAACTAGGGCTGTAAACAGGATTTTATTGCTCAATAGTCCGGATATATTCATAATACCTCCACAGTACTGACCGAGTCGTTTCTAAACAAAGTCATTTTCGCCTCTGAATGGCATAATGGGCTATCGCCCTAAGCGGATCAGCCAGTTCATTAAATTCAGTTAGGCTTTCAACAGCTTCAAAAGCTAACCGCCTAGCCGCATTTTTAGCTTCCTGCAAGCCATGTACGGTCACATAAGTTAGTTTTTTATGAGTAGCATCGGTTTTAACCGGTTTGCCCAGTAGTTTGGGATCCCCAGTGGCATCCAAGATATCATCACAGATCTGAAAAGCTAAACCCAGCTTCTTACCGTATGTAGTCAGTAGCTTCAATTGTTTTAAGGTGGCACCGCCCAAAATGGCGCCGGCCCGTACTGAAGCCATTATTAAGGAACCGGTTTTGTGAGTATGGATATACTTTAACACAGAAGGTGCAGCTTGGGCTTTAATTGCTCCCTCTTGTTCAATATCTGCACTTTGCCCCCCTACCATACCTTCAGGGCCAGCCGCGGAAGCAATTTCCAGCACCACCTTAAGTACTTTCTCGGGCTTAACCGAATCCAACTTATAGGATGCAGCCAATATAGTAAACGCGTGGGTCAAAAGGGCATCGCCGGCCAGCAGTGCCTGAGCCTCGCCGAATACTTTATGGCTTGTCGGCTTACCGCGGCGCCAATCATCATCATCCATAACGGGCAGATCATCATGAATAAGGGAATAAGTATGTATAAATTCAATGGCACAAGCTGCCGGCATAGCCACCTGAGGGTTTCCACCTACCACTTCAGCGCTGGCCAAGGTTAATATGGGTCTTAGCCTTTTTCCGCCCGCAAATAAACTATAACGCATGGCTTCTCCTAGCCGCTCCGCCTCCGCGGGAAGCGAAGGAATATAGGTCTTTAATGCTTTTTCTATCTCTAAGGCCTTTTCATGTAAATATTGCTTCAAGTCCATCTGTATCACTCCTCCTCGGATTCCAATTCAGGAGGCAGGGGCTGATCGTCAAAATTAATAACCTGCAAAGTCTTTTCAGCTTCACCGAGTAATCCCTCGCAATACTTAAGCAGCCCTTTTCCCTCCTTGAAAGCCGTCAGCGTATCTTCCAAACTTAAATTTCCCTTCTCCAGCTGTTCTGTCAGTTGTTCCAGCCGTTTAAATGCTTCTTCAAAAGTCAGCCGTTCTTTGCGCTTATTTTTTTTAGGCATCCCGGTCATCTCCTTGCATGGCTGTAATAACCCGGACTAAAACTTCCCCGTCAGCAAACCTGACATTCAAGTTTTGGCCCGGAAAGGTTTGTCCGGCCCGAGCTACAACAGAGCCACTCTCGTGGTCAAAAACAAGGGCAAAACCACGTTTTTGTACCGCCAACGGATCTAAAACCAGCAAGGCCCGCTTCATCCCAGTTAAAACAGTCTTTTTATAAGTCATGAAGTTAATCTTTGATCGTGCCAGCCGGGATTCCAGACTTTTTAACACCTGCTGCCGGCCAGTTAGCTGGGTCAATGGGCGGCGCCAAGGTTGGCGTTTCCGAATATCGTCGAGCTCCAGGTAGCAATCAATAAGGCATCGCTTAAAAGCTTTATCCAACCGCTGTGAAAAATAAAACAGTTCCTTTTCTATTTGCCTGGCATCAGGAAAAACCAATTCCGCTGCTGCCGATGGGGTAGCAGCCCTAACATCGGCGACCAGATCAGTCAGAGTATAATCGATTTCATGTCCCACTGCGCTTACCACCGGTGGTTTCGAAGCCGCAACTTGGCGCGCCAATTTCTCATCATTAAACACCCATAGATCTTCTTTGCTTCCCCCTCCCCGGGCCAGAATAATAACATCAATCTGTTCTAGATCATTTAACTTCTTTAAGGCGTAAACAATCTGGTCAGCAGCGTGTTCACCCTGCACCAGCACGGGGCAGAGAAAGATCTTTACAGCCGAAAAGCGCCGCTGGGCTACGGCCAGAATATCCTGAAAGGCTGCCCCGGCTGGGGAAGTTACTACCGCTACCTGCCGTGGAAAGGACGGTAAAGGCCGTTTGCGGTCAGGGGAAAAAAGTCCCTCACGGGCCAAACGTTCTTTGGTCTGTTTTAGAGCCAAATGTTGTGCCCCTAAGCCGTCCGGCTGTAGTTCCCGCACGTAAAGCTGGTAGGCGCCGTCACGCTCATATACGCTTATTTCGCCAAACGCTAGTACATCCAAGCCGGAATTAGGTTTGAAACGCAACCGCCTGGCAAAGGAACGGAACATCACACAACGCAATAAGGTCTCTTCATCCCTCAGGGTAAAAAAAACGTGCCCCGATGAATGGTGCCTATAGGTGCCAATTTCACCCCGGACCCAGATACTTCCTAACCGGGGATCCAGCTCCAAATTATCCTTAATTAACTGAGTAAGCTCGGAAATAGTATAAACTAATGCTGGCAACGGTCGTAAATGGGCCATAAGTTATCACCTCTCATCGTCACTAGCCCTAGCCAGGCAGTACCTACAGCATTATCAGGGCTCAGGTTCGAAGGGGCAAAGAACAAGCTTGCACCTACTGCTGGATGCTCCAGACGGTCTATGAGCCGTTCGCGAATAATCATATTAGCAGCAACCCCACCAACGAACAAGATTCCATTAATTCCTAGCTGCTTTACCGCCGGTCGGAGTACTTTTTCCAAGGAATTAGCAATACAGCGGAACACAGCTTGAGCTATAGCGGTCCTGTCTGCGTTGGCCGATACTAACCGCAAAGCAGCAGCGGTAGGACCGGAAAAGCTGACATTATACCCTTTCGTATAGGAAGGTATGGACAAGACATCCGTTTTGGGATCGGCCAGCGCTAGTTTCTCCAAATGAGGTCCAGCCGGAAAAGGGAGACCCAAAGATACACCGACGCGGTCGACAAATTGACCGGCATTCAAATCTAAAGTTTTACCCAGAACAGAGATCTGAAAACCACCCGTTTTTTTTCGCACATGGAGTAGTTCACTGGTTCCACCGGAAAGGTGAACCGCTAGGAAAGAATCAACGCATGGCCCTTTGGCCCCGAACAAACCAGCGGCAATATGGCCTTCTTGATGGGTAAATGGTAGTGATGGTATCCCGAGCAGGGCTGATATGGATTGGGCCAACGAAGCACCAGCAGTAAAAACCGGAAGGTAGGAATCCGGTTGATCCGTAGGCCTGTTGCTATAAGATATAGCTATAGGTTTTAAGCTGGGGATCGAGCGCACCTTTTGAAATAATTCGGGGAAGTTACGCCAGTGCTGGAATAACGCCTCCTGTTGGCGCAAACCGATGGCTCCGGCCCCAACAGCCAACATGCGGCGCCAGTCAGCTATCACTTCCCCCGTTAAGGAAACAGCCGCTATCGAGGTAGTATAGCAGCTGCTGTCAAGCCCAATCACTACTTGTTGCAATCGTTTTTCCCATCCCTTATAAATTTACGTTTAGCCACTGAGCTGAGGATACCGTTTACAAACCGGCTTGATTGCTGGGTAGAATAGAGCTTGGCCAATTCTACCGCTTCATTGATGGCAACCGATACTGGTATATCAGGACAAAAAAGCAGTTCATAAACAGCTAGCCTGAGCAAGGTACGGTCTATGTTAGCCATCCGCTTCAGGCTCCAATCAATGCTCAGTTGGGCTAAAATCCTGTCCACTTCCGGTTGTTCAGCTAATACGCCATCGATCAGCCGGCGGGCAAAACGGGCAGCATCCTCAGTTAACCCATCTTCCAATATAAGTTGTTCTAAAGCAAAATCAGGTTGAGCACCCCCCAGCCCAACTTGAAAAAGGGTTTTTAAAGCAGCTTCACGTCCCTGACGCCGGCTCAATCAGATCGCTCCTTTTATCTATCATATGGAAAAATTCTTTCTAAAAATGTGGCCAGTTTTTCCCCTTGATCAACTTTCTTACCGATAATATAGCCTACAACAAGGCACAAGAGCAGGAAACAAGCGGCAAACAAACCTTTAGATAGCACAGTAGCCCCAAAAATCAGCCCCAGAATTGAGAATATTATTTTTCCGCTATGTCGAACAAGAAAACCCAACCAAAAATTCATCATGCTATACCTCTTCTTTCCCGGGTTCTTGCTCCAACGCCCTGTATTTCCACGCTGACCGAAGTAACTGTAAGCCCAGCAGCCTTTTTTAGCTGGGAACTAAGAAGTTCTTGAATCTCAGTTGCCAATTCAGGCATGTGGGCCTCTTGGTCCACCCAGGCCCTTAGTTTTATGGCCACACCATCCGGTTTAACAATCACAGCCGGACGAGCTTCCCTGATTCCAGCCACTTGAAATGCTGTTCGTTGAACCATGTTTTCCACCGCAGCTATGGTGATAGTTACATCTCCAAGTTCTGAACTGGAAATCAACGCCCGCGGGGCTTTACGGCCCGACAAAGCAAGGTAAATAAAGCGTAAGCCCATCAGCATAATTAAAAAGCCAACTGCCGCAGCCTCCCAATGGCCGTAAATTAACTGATTTGCCAACTGCAAGCCCAGATCCTGGGCGGGACTCCAGTTTACAGCCATAAGAATAATACCTACCGCAACTACAAAAAGCAACGCGGCAGCTATTAAAAGTAACAACCGATCGCCTACGCTGGCAATTTTACCATCTTTATTTAACACGGACTTCCTCTTCTTTCTCTTCCCCTGCTATTTTTACTCCCTGTACATGAACGTTGACTTCAACTACATCCAGGCCGGTCATACTTTCGATCGCTTGTTTTACATCCTTTTGTGCATGCCAGGCTACCTCCGGAATCTTGGCCCCATATTCTACGATAAGAAACAGATCGACTGCAGTTTCTCTTTCACCTACAACGACCTTAATACCTTTGGTCAGATTTTTCCGGCCTAGCATTTCAGCAATGCCCCCGGCTAACCCACCGCTCATGCCAGCAACACCGGCTACTTCGGTTGCGGCTAACCCGGCAATAATAGCTACAACTTCATCGGCAATCTTGATACTACCTAAATCATTCTCAGATTCTACGATCTGGATCGAATTCGGCATTTTTTCCACGGCCATCTCTCCTTTGCCTCCATTTTCTGTTTCTCCATTATAACAGAATTGGCACACGTTGACAACGAATCAAGGTCTAGCACCGATACTGATATTCTCCAGTGGTATTTCCAAGCTTTTAGCTACAATATCGCCTATACACGTAACTTCATCTACCGTTAGGTTCGCAGCTTTCACTAACACATGCACTGAATTGGAATGAAGGTAGACGATAGCGTCCGCAAATCCTTTAGCTTTAATTAAGGCCTCGGTACTAGTTTCCTTGGCTTGTTCTTCGCTAAGGTAAATTAACCGGCTTTCTGCTTCCGTCCGATTATTGTGGCTGGTGCCAGGATTATGGATTATCTCCCTTAATGTATCCATCTCTTGGCTGCGAACACGATCCCGGCTCAAGCGCTGCTCAACATAAAAATCCTGGTCCCGCATCTGGCCAGATACTTCCTCTGGCCCTGGTCGGCTAAGGACTGGCTCAGCCAGCGTCTCCCGGGCCAATTGCTGGCTACGAATATAAAATGCCGATGCCACTAACACCACAACACAAATTAATAGCCATGCATTTACCCTTTTTTCCCGCCAGTGCACTTTATTCTCCCCTTTCCAAAACTTTTACTTTGTGGGCTGGCAAAGCGAGCAGCACTTGCACGGCTTGGCTAAGTTCTTCCTTAATAAACGGATTTTTAGCACCTTCCGCCACCACCAGTACACCGCGTACAACCGGCATAAACTCATCAACCACTATCGGATATTCCGTGCTCCCTTCCCGGGCCATTACCAATTGGGTTTCCGAGCGCCTCTCTTCGCTAGCCCGGACAGCGCCGTCCGCCGTTGCTTTCTCCTCAGTACTTCGTATCTCTTCTTGCTTGTTTGTAGCGTAAGTAACCCGATTGCCCCCTTCCAGGCTTAACTGAACTAATACCTGACCGGCTCCGCTTACCTGGGACAAAGAATGAGCCAATTGCTGTTCCAAAGCTTCTTGGTATGATACTGCCCCTACCGGTTTTGGACTACCAGCAGCCCCAAAATCTGGTATCGGGTTAGCTGTAGGCGATCTTTTGCCCATTTGCCCCACCACTAACAGGATTATACCTAGGCCAGCCAATAACCCTAACTTTACCAGCGTATACCGGTCCATCTTTAACCCCGGCAAACCTAGTTTGCTTGACTGCATTTTGGACAGCCGCATATCCTTTTCAGTCATTCAAATTCCTCCCCCGGCTTAACGTTATTCCCATCTTACCTTCACCTTGTCCGCGGTTAAGTCATAAAATTCGGCCAACAAAGCAGAGATTTTCTCCGGCTCGACCTGTTGTGTTTCTGTTTGCTCTGATTCTAAGATAACGGTTATGGAGCATAACCGTCCTAAATCAGCCCCCGGTTGATCAATAATGTCCACCATAACACGTGCTTTAATATTATCGCTGCCCTGAAATTTTAATAGCGATAATACCTGCTGCTCTATATTAATCCGATATTGGGTCAGTATCTGTTCAAATTGTTGCTCCTCTAATTTATGCCCTTCCTTTAATAATGTATCCGTAGCCGTTTCAGCTATCTCTGGCAACCCAAAGCCTGGTTGCTGTCGGATTAGATCTGCCACGGTTGAAACAGGGCCCAGCAGCAATAGCAGCACAAACAGCCCGACCAACACCTGTACCATCGGCCTCATGTTGCCAGATGGAAGCAATAATTCTAAAAATCCAGCAAAAAATACCAAGATAATTATCGTTCGCACCCACTCATTCAACCAGGCCATTTTTGATCAACCTCGCCCTAGTGGCAAACCGACCAACCCAACCAAAGCTGTTATGGCTAAAAAAAATAGCAAGGCCACAACCCCTACAGTAGCAAAAATAAGCCCGAGGCTATTGCCCAGCCCCCCTAAACAGCGGGCAACTTTTGAATCGGCAATAGGTTCTGCCAGGGCAGCTGCCAATTTGTATACAAATATCAAGGCCAGAATTTTAATCAAGGGAAAAGAACATATCATCAACAGCACCGCAAGCCCAACTCCACTCACAGCAGTTTGTACTGCGGCCGAGTAACCGATCACAGCTTCGACAGCATCAGCAAACAGTTTTCCCACCACTGGAATAAACGAAGCGGCTACAAATTTCGTGCTTCGCATAGCAACCCCATCGACCACTTTTCCTGCTGCCCCTTGAATAGTGCTTATTCCGACAAAGACACACAGCGCTAGGCCCAAAAATGTAACACAGATCCCGGCTATAAATTTAGCCAAGCGCCCTACATTAATCTGAGGAACCACGTAAGTCACCAAGTGCAATACTGTGCTCAAGTACAGCAAGGGAAAAATTACATCCCTGGTAAGGGCGCCCAGTATAGTGATTGTGGCTAGTAAAAATGGATGCATCAAAGCTGTGCTGGCTACAGATCCGCTGGCTACCAACATGGTGAACAAAACAGGCAGTAGTGCCTGCATAAATGAAACCATGTTGCCAACAGCCGTTCTACCCGTCCGCAAGGCCACATTAAAACTTTGAATGGCGATCCCCATAATGGCCACAAAAACAAGTGTTTGGGCGATCTGTACTGTTTCTTGATTTTTAAAGCTTTGTTCCAACGCTGTAAGTAGTGCGGCAAATACCACCATAACCAATAGCTGTCCTAAAAGTTTAGACCCTAGCACCACTTCATGAAAAAAATATTTTAACAGACCGTTTATAGCAGCTCGCCAATCGATTCCTTGGCCACTTTTAGCTCGGGCAAACAGGTTTCTCCATTGAAAATCAGGGATAAAATCAGTCCAGTTGTTTTCGAACTCCTTCACCGTATCCTCCAGTGCTCTCAAGTCAAGATCATGTTGCCCTTCGCCAGCGCCGGTTTGAGCATAAACAGGCAGTGCTATAATAAAAATCAAGATAGTTATGATAAAAAATTCCTTATACACCCAACTCACCTCAGGGGAGTAAATTTAAGGCCAAATCGAATACCGTAAGCAGAACCGGCACGGCCAAGAGCAAAATTACCACCCGACCCGCCAGTTCCACTGAGCCGGCTAAGGCTTCCAGATCAGCATCACGGCATACCTGGGCTCCAAATTCAGCGATATAGGCGATGGCGATAATTTTTAATATAAGGGTAAAATACTGCGGACTGACAGCAGTTCGCTCGGCTAATGATTCGAAGGCTGCTATTACAGTTCCTAACCGTGTAACAGCAAACAAAAAAATAAGGGCACTGGTGGCAAGGTTGATCAGCAGTGCTATTTCTGGCTGTTCATCCTGGAAAATCAAAACAAACAAAACAGAAGCTATGGCACCGCCTAAAATCGGTATTATTTCCATCGTTAAGCCACCTTATAAACGAAATACCGATCTTACCGTTAGAAACAGCTGGTTAATAGTGGGGATAACGAGCAACAAGGCTATTACTACTCCGACCAGGGCCAGCAAATGAGCCTGTTCTTCTTTGCCGGCCTGTTTTAGCACTATGTTTAAAACTGAAATTAAAAGACCGATACCAGCTATCTGTAAAATGATATCTATGTCCATGCCTCTTCTCTCCTCGGTCAGCTAAATTAGAATAAGCACAACCACAAGCCCGCTTAGAATCCCCAGATAACGCCATATCTTTTTATTCTTATTTACTTCGTGTTCGACCTGAAGCTGCGTCTGGCGCAAATGCTCTTGGGCCAACTTTATATGCCGTAGCTGGTCCTGGCGGCTAGTAAGTCCGATTATAGGAGCCAAAGATAACAATGGTTTTATATCATCGGCGTACAGAGGGCTATTACTGGTAAGCTGGATCAACGCTTCTTCCCAGGCAGCGGATAAGGGTACCCCGGCCTCAAGCCCTTCAACTACTTGTTGGCAAAAGCTATCTATTTCGGCACCCAAAGCTGGGCCAACTTTGGTCAAGGCATCGGGAAAAAAAGTCAGTGCAAAATCAATTTCTGTTATCATAAATTGGAGTAAACTTTGTAAGCGGGCAATTAGAGCTACCCGTTCACACATGCTTCTCGCTATAGCAAAACCAGCCTTGCCAGAAGCAAAAATTAGCATACAGCTGCCTAGAAGTTTCAGTTTCATTTTTTTCCCTCCAGTTGTTCTGCCTTGTCTGCCTTATAGGTATAGACCGGCTGCAAACTGTAGCCATTATAAATGCTTTCTATTGTGCCCACCCCTTGTGATAGACCTAGAAATACTATGCGGCCAAAAAGCCTTCTTTCAGTCAGTTGTGCTAACAGCGGCCGTGACACTAGATCATCAATGCCATCGCCATGGCTAGTAGCTATAAGCTCAACTCCGCTTACCAGCGCTTCTTCCAAAGCGGTTATGTCGCCGGCCGACCCCACCTCGTCAGTAGCAATGATTTCTGGAGACATCGATCTGAGGAGCATCATTATCCCTTCAATTTTGCCGGCACCGTCTAAAACATCGGTTCGCGGACCCACATTATTTTGCGGTACTCCCCGAAAACAAGCCGCTATTTCCGATCGCTCGTCCACCACACCAACCTTATAGCCCTTTAGGCACAAGCTAGGGACACCGTAACTGAGTTGACGAACTAAATCCCGCAACAAAGTTGTTTTTCCGCAACCCGGCGGCGACACTATCAATGTACTGATAAAACTCTTATTTAGAATAAGGTAGGGCAAAACAAAATCGGCGGCACCAATTATTTGTTTGGCCAAACGAATATTTAGGCCGCTGATATGTTTGATCGTGCGGATACTTCCACGTTCTAGTATAGCCTGCCCCACAAGACCCACCCGATGACCGCCCGGCAGGGTTATAAAACCCTGACGCAACTCTTCCTCGCAAGCATAGACTGAAGACCGGGTAATAAACTGTATTGTTTGCCTCATCTTATCCTCGGATAACATCCCTATTTTAGTCAGGACTACATCCTCAGCGTCGCAAACCAGCATGACAGGACGTCCAACACGAAGCCTTATTTCTAGAGTTGAGTCCTTAATTTTCTCCGGCAACGAACGCATGGGTTCTTGAAGCGAAAGAGCAAGGTATGGAATAATTTCTTGTTCCAGTATTTTAGCCCGTGACCGCTGTGCCACACTATTCCCCCCAGGCTGTTCCATTAACATCTTTATGCCAAACAAAAACAAAAAGACCTGCAACTTTCGTTGCAGGTCTGTGAGACGGCTGCAGTCAATCCTCCGCTGCCACAGTATCCAGCTCGTTTTCGGCGCTTTGGTCGCTAAAATCAAAAATTACCCCGCCACATTGAGGGCAAGATATTTGATCCATGCTGTCATCCTCCAAAATATCCGCTTCAAAAAACACAGTTTCATGGCAAGAAGGACACTCAACCTCGATAAAGTCGTCATCGTTATTTACATCCGAGCCGATACAGTCCTCCTCCAAGCCCCAATAATCGTCTTCCAACTCGCCTACGCTTTCGTCCAAAGCATCTAAATATTTTTCAATATCCCTTTGGGCTTCCTTAAGATGGCTCAGTTCTAGGGTTATATCATCAAGTACAGAGATTATTTCTACCACTAACCGCCCTTCCTGACCGGTTTTTTCGACTCCCAAACCTTCAGCCAATCCTTTTAAATAAGCTACCTTAGTTCGAAGCGTATCCATAACCTTTCCTCCTTAAGCACGTGTTAGGTATTCTCCGGTCCGAGTATCAATGCGGATGATTTCTCCCTCCTCTATAAATAAAGGGACTTGAACTATGGTTCCTGTTTCTAAAGTGGCAGGTTTAGAGGCTCCGGATACGGTATCCCCACGGGCACCCGGAGCAGTCTCCACTACCTTAAGATCAACAAAATTTGGCACCTCTATACCCAAAATATCACCCTCATGCACTAGTACAGTAATCGTCATGTTTTCGGTAATATATTTTAAATTCTCGCCTAACTGATCCGCAGTCAAGGCCAACTGTTCGAATGTTTTAGTATCCATGAAGGTATGAGTATCGCCGGACACATATAAGTACTGCATCTCACGTCGTTCGATATGGGCTGTCTCGAATTTCTCGCCGGCACGGAAAGTGCGCTCGATCACGGCGCCAGTACGGATATTTTTTATCTTTGAACGGACGAAAGCCTGCCCTCGGGCAGGTTTTACGTGAAGAAAATCCACCACTGTGTATACTTCATTATCGAGTTTAATTGTAACCCCAGTCCGGAAATCGTTGGTAGAAATCATAATTATAAACCTCCTAAAGGATAAAGGGCTTTTTAGCTGCCCGTGATAAAATTTCAACGCCCTGATCAGTAATTAAAAGCACATCTTCGGTGCGGACACCCCCCCAACCCGGTATATAAACCCCAGGCTCTACAGTGATTACCATGCCTGGGAGCAAAGTATCAGCAGATCGGGATGATACGTGCGGGGCCTCGTGAACAGCTAAACCCAGCCCATGCCCAGTAGCATGGCCGAAAAAATTGCCATAATTGGCGCCAGCGATAACATCCCGGGCGGCACTGTCCACTTCAACACAAAGCACCCCGGGCCCAGCACTAGCGATGGCTTTCTCTTGGGCCTCAAGTACCAGCTCGTATATTGCCACCTGCTTGTCAGTGGGCTTTCCCAACACAAAAGTACGGGTCAAATCAGAATGATAGCCTTGATAAACAGCTCCAAAGTCAACCGTAACCAGTTCACCGGCTTGAATTTTCTTTTCACTGGCTGTCCCGTGAGGTAACGCCCCCCTCGTCCCCGAAGCAACTATAAAGGGAAATGCTGCCCGTTCAGCCCCGTGTTTGCGTAAGAAAAATTCCAGCTCTAAAGCAACTTCTTTTTCTGTCCGCCCCGGGACTAGTATGGATCTGAGGTATTCTGCTCCCTTATCAGCCAAAACAATCGCCTGTCGAAGGGAAGCTAGTTCTTGCTCATCTTTTTGGACCCGCAGCCTTTCCACCAAACCGAAGGTGGGGCTTAAGTCCGCTTTGGAAAAGGTTTGGGTTAATTTGTACCAACTTTGATAGTTGAGATCGTGGCTTTCAAAACCAATCTTTTTTTGGCCCGATGGGCATAAGCTTTGAATCGTTTGCTGCCAATTGGAATTTTTGATCTCCACTACTTCCCAATTACTTGTTTCCGCTGCAGCTTGCTGGCTGTAGCGATAATCCGTGCATAAATATGCTTTGTCTTTTAAGACAAAAAGCCAGGCCGTGGAACCGGTGAAGCCGCTTAAATACCGTATGTTTTCGGCCTTACTTATTATCAATCCGGCCAAATCTTGTGCTGCAAGCGCGTCTTGCAGTTTTTGTAATCTGGTTAAACTCAAGCCATCCCTCCTTGCCCGCTGAATTAGTCACCGCTGATAGTAAGAGATTCTACTAATAAGGTCGGGGATCCAAAACCCAAATAAAAGCGAAGATTGGATGCCACAGCTTTCACTTGCTGCAGCATTGTTTGAATATTACCGGCCAAAATTACCTGCCGTACGGGTTGGGTAAACCGGCCGCCTTCTATTAACAAACCCGTTATTCCGAGGGAAAAATCGCCTGAAATAGGATTAGCGGTATGAGCACCCATTAAATCAAAAACATAAAGCCCTTTGTCTACGCTAGCGATCAACTCTTCTTCGGCAATTTCACCGGGGCTAAAAAACATATTCGTTGGCCCCACTTCAGGTGCACTTTTGAAAGAACCACGGACACCGTTACTAGTAGACACAGTTCCCGCCCGGCTAGCAGTATAAAAATTGTGCAAAAATCCGTGCAGCACCCCATTACTCATTAAAACGGTCCGTTGGCTTGGAACTCCTTCTCCATCGGTAGGGGCGGTGTTGATCGCCCCGGGGAGGGAACCATCATCCACTATGGTAACTGAGGGCGAAGCGATCTCTTCATTCAAGCGGCCGGCAAACAAAGACTTGCCCTTTTGGACTGCTTCAGCAGTCAGGGCGGTAGCCAAAATACCCAAAAACCGGGCTGCTACCCGCGGTGGTAAGACAAGATCTAGTTTCTGCGTTTTAATTGGTTTGGCCCCTAACAGCTGAACTGCTCTTTGTGCTGCCTCCTGACCGATGGCTGTAGGGTCTATTTGGGCCAGCTGCGTAGCATACGATAGCCCAGATCCCGTTTGAACATCTCCCCCGTTGTCATCGGCCACCACCCATGTATATCCTCCACAAAAATTCAACCTGTATTTTACGTTCAAACCATGCGAGTTAGCCAACAATACTGAGCTGTTATTTTCTTCATATACTGCGCGTTCTACCATAGTAATCCTATGGTCTGCAGCTAAAGCAGCCTGCTCAATAGCAAGGGCCAAATTCAGTTTTTCTTCCAGCGGAGTCTCTACAATACCGGGATCGAACTGAGCCAGGGCGGTATCATAGTCCGCAGGCTGGGGGAAACCCGGTTCAGTATCCAAGCTCGAATATTTAGCCCCCTGCACAGCCATTTCAACCGCAGCGGCTATTGCCGCCTGTTCAAGGTCAGAAGTAAATGCGTAACCAAAGCTGCCAGCTTTAATCACTCGAATCCCTAATCCTCGTTCACAACTTCGATTCGAGGTTTCCAGTTTCCCAGCTCGAACCTCTATAGCAAGGCTATCGTGCTGTGTAAAGTAAATTTCTGTTGCCTCAGCCCCAGCCTTATCCGCCAGTTGTAAACTGCTTTTAACGATTACAGCCGCGTTCTTCATTAACTACACACCCCCTAAAGTACACCACCGACAACCAGCTCCGGTATGCGAATGGTAGGCTGCGCATCCGATACAGGTACTCCCTGTCCATCCTTGCCACAGGTACCGATAGCAAAACCCAAATCTGTTCCAACCATGTCAACCGCAAGCAAAACCTTTGGCCCGTTGCCGGTCAAGGTAGCACCCCTTACTGGGTATGTCGGCCGGCCATTTTCAATCACGTAACCTTCCGCCACCTCAAAAACAAAATCGCCCGTAGTCGGATTCACCTGCCCCCCACCCATACGTTTAACCAATAAGCCCCGTTTTGTCGAGGCAACTATTTCCTCCGGTGCCGTCTCGCCCGGGGCTAAATAAGTATTGCTCATGCGAGGTATGGGGCTAAATTGGAATGACTGGCGTCTGCCATTCCCTGTAGATTCGACTCCTTGCCGGCGGGCCCATTTAAGGTCGTACATATAGGTTTTTAAGATTCCGTTATCAATCAGCACGGTTTCCTGAGCCGGAGTACCTTCATCATCGTAGGAATAGGTCCCATATTTGCCGGGCAAAGTAGGATCATCTATTACCGTAATCAATTCGGATGCAACCCGTTGGCCTGATTTTCCCGCATATACTGACATGTCTTTACCGACAATATCTGCCTCCAGGCCATGGCCGCAGGCTTCGTGGATCATGGTGCCACCCGCTTCGCCCGCTAGCACAACTGGCATCCGGCCTGTAGGGGCGGGTTTAGCCGATAAAAGCATCGAGGCCCGCTGGGCTGAACTGACAGCTAGTTCGAGCACCTTATCTTCAGTAAAAATAGCATTATCATTGCACGAACCCAATGATTCGTATCCTGTTTGCACGATATCCCCTTTGGCAGCAACTATATGAATGATTAAAGTAGTTCGACTGCGTGAATCGGTCACCATTTTTCCTAAAGAATTGGCGATCTGTACCCGTTGATCTGAGCTGCGGTACCGGACTAACACCTGTTTGATTTCGTCCCCGACTGACCTTGCCTCGGCGTCAGCCTTAGTTAGCAGTTCGACTACTTGGTCAATTTCGATAACATTGTTGTGCGGCTGCTTTTGAGCCGGGCCCTCTTCAGTTAAAGCCGGCAAGCGTACATCCGTTAGCTTTTGTTTAAGTGCCATATTAGCATCAGTTGCAGCCTTGAGCAAACCACTGGGCGAAATATCATTAGTGTAAACATAAATTGAACTATCACCCGCTAACAAACGTATACCGGCTCCTTGATCCAGTCCGGAATGGACTTTTTCTATTCGTCCAGCTTCCAGGCCGATACTGCTAATTCGGCGACATTCCAAAAAAATCTCAGCAAAATCTCCCCCGCTGGCCAGAGCTCGGGCTAAAGCTTGCTCTATACTCTTACGCTTTACAATCATTGCCTTTCCTCCCCGCCATAAAATTGCAAGTTAGGCCTTAATATGTTTAGTCTATCCCGGCACCCCAAACTGTACTCTCACCTGCAGTTGGCTAGCACAATTTTGCCCTACCAGCCTTTTCCAAGGCTGGTTTTTCTATTAAACCGCGTTTAATAAGCTGCCTTAAGGCAATCCGTTCAATGTAGCGCATGAGTCTGGTGCCAATAAATTCCGTTTTGGATAGGGGTTTTACTAAAACAGTGTATAAGCCCATACGATTCCCCCCAAGAACATCAGTAAACAGTTGGTCGCCAACAACTGCCGTCTCTTTGGCAGACGTACCCAAAGTTGCAAGTGCCTGCCGGAAGGCCCGGCGGCTAGGTTTGCGTGCTTTAGAAATAGCTGGAAGGTTCAACACCTGGGCCACCGATTCTACCCGGGTTTTTTTATTGTTGGAAACTAAACAAGATAAAAAGCCTTCGTGCTCGAGCTGCCTAAACAATTTCCGGGCGTCGCCGGTAACTTCGCACGAATTCCAATAAAGAAGCGTATTATCCAAATCAAATATAAGCCCGCGAATACCGCGGTCTTTTAGTTGGCTGACCGGCAAATCAAACACCGAACGTAAAAATAACTGGGGGCAAAGCAAGTGATAAAAAGTTTTAAGGGGCATCATTATCGTCCTCCCCGATAGTTAAGACCTTTTTATTATACCAATATCAGCACTGCAATACCATAATCTTAAAAACCCTTGCGGTGGACAAGCACAAAGGAAGGTCAAATCCCATACTATTTCAAAGAAGGCATTTTGACTCGCGGAGGTGTTTAGCACGTGCTTTTCCCAGCCTGCATCCTCGGTACTGCCTTATTGCCAGGATTTTTTTTATTAATTTCATACATAACAAACAGCAGCGCTTTTCCCCAGCCCCTTTCAGCCAAAGAGGAACATCGTTATATTGTGGCTATGGAGAAGGGAGATGAGATCGCACGCAATATTTTAGTAGAACGAAACTTGAGGTTAGTTGCCCATGTGGTAAAAAAATTCGATAACACAGGTGAAGAAGTAGATGACCTTATTTCTATCGGCACCATCGGTCTAATAAAAGCTATCAATACGTACGACCGGCACCAAGGAACCCGGCTGGCCACATATGCTGCAAGATGCATCGAAAATGAGTTGCTTATGCATCTTAGGGCTATTAAGCGGATTCGTCGGGAGGTTTCCCTTAACGATCCGATCGGGACAGACAAGGAAGGGAGCGAAATTGCCTTAATGGACGTTTTATGTACTGATGCCGATGAAGTTCCCGATATAGTAGCGACAAGATGCGAACAAGAGAGGCTCTACAAAAAGATACAATGCTTAGGCCAGCGTGAGCGTAAGGTAGTTGAGCTACGTTATGGTCTCCCTCATGGTGGCAAAAAAACACAACGGGAAATCGCTGGTATTTTAGGCATCTCCCGTTCATATGTGTCGCGGATTGAAAAAAGAGCCTTAAACAAGCTGTTTCAATACCTGTCAGCCGATCGGGTTTGCAAATAATATTTGCTTAAATAGCATCCAAAATTAGCTTAACCTATAATTTAAGAGGCGGTCTTGGACCAATAAATTGAATGCCATCTAAAAAAGACCGCCTCAAAAGCATTTTTTCAGGTAATTTACTTAAATAGCGTTAAATGTATTCATCGGTCCTGAGGGCTGACTTAAACTGTTTGATCTTTTCGTTCATCTCCTGCAGTCTAAGTTCAACTTTACGGTGCAGTTCATCAGCCGGCAAACCGGTCATCAATTCTATGGCTTCATCTACGGTTTTTATGGCATAGACATTAAATTTGCCTTGCTGGACGGCAGCTATAACAGCATTGTCAAGCATAAGATTATCAACGTTTTGGGCCGGAATGATTACCCCATGGCTACCATCGAGCCCCCGTGCCCGGCAGATTTTGAAAAATCCTTCGATCTTCTCGTTGACCCCGCCGATGGGTTGAATTTCACCCTTTTGGTTGATGGAACCTGTAATGGCCAGGTTTTGTTTTATTGGAACATAAGATAGTGCCGACAACAACGCTAACAGCTCTGCACAAGAAGCACTATCACCATCAATATTAGCATAACTTTGTTCAAAAGCCAGGCTTGCCGACAACGTCAAAGGTTTGCCCCGGGCATATTTGCCGCCCATAAACCCTGTCAGAATCAGAACACCCTTATTGTGAATATTGCCGCTGAGTTTGGCTTCCCGTTCAATGTTTATTACACCTTCCTGACCTAAGTAAACCTGGGCTGTTATGCGCGCAGGCCGGCCAAAAAGGTAGTCCCCGGTCCCATATACAGACAACCCATTAATTTGGCCTACAACCTGGCCCTCGGTATCAACCAATATATTCCCGCGGTCCATCATTTCCTGGAGACGCTCCTCCGGCTGATTGGACCGAAAAACTTTTTCGTGGATCGCTTTTTCAACATGCTTTCCTTCTACCAACGAACATTTTTCCATTTGTGCCCAAGCACTTGACTCATATATTATTTCTACTATCTCGTTAAACTTTGTCGACAGCTTCCTTTTATCGGCAGCTAGCCGCGAGCTGTAATCTACCACCTGGGCTACTGCTGAAGGGGAAAAATGGATTAAGCCCTCTTTGGCACATAAATTACGGATAAATATAGCATATTTTTTGATATTATCATTATTCCTGGCCATAACTGTATCAAAGTCGGCCTTTATTTTGAATAGTTTTTGAAAACCCTCGTCATGCAAATAAAGCAATTGATATAAACGCGAACTGCCGATCATAACAACTTTTACCTTCGTGGGTATAGGTTCCGGTTTCATCGTTGTTATAGGCACAGTGCGATAGCTCTCGCCGATATTTTCTATCCGCGCTTCTTCATTTTCCAACGTGCGTTTTAAGGCGGCCCAAGCCCGGTAATCTTTGAGCACATCTTCAGCCTGAATTATAAGGTATCCCCCATTGGCCCTATGGATAGCACCGCTTTTTATCATCGTAAAATCAGTGCTAACTGCCCCCAATTGAGCCCTGCCCTCTATCTTGCCACAAAGATTATAATAGGTTGGATTAGTCTCAAAAACAATAGGCGCACCCTTTTGCTCACAGTTATCGACAAATAAGTTTACTTTATAACGTGTGAAAAAATTTTCGGTATCCCCTTTTGGGAAAGGAAGCGGGAGTACAGCCTCTTTTTCTTTTTTATCACGGAATTTGTCCAAATGTAAAATTATATCCTCCTGTACATCCTCGAGGTAGCATATTACCTTGGCGAATTTCGAATAAGTTGATTTCATATCATCGATACTGGGCTTGAGCACTGAAAGGGCTACTTCTTTTTCCAGCTGCGCCACCTGATCTTGTGCAGCCACCTCCAGCTGTCGGATCTGACGCATCGCCTTTTCCATTTCGCGTCGGATTATCCGGGATTTAGCCTCGATCTTCTTTTTTTCTTCCGGTTCTAGCTGTTCGAATTTTAATTGGTCCAAAGGTTGCCCCTCCATCAACGGCACTGTAGCCAGGCCTTTCCCCGTTTTACGCAGGGCGAAACCGTGGCTGGCTGAAAGTTGCTCCAGCTCGGCTAAGATGCGGCTGGTGCTCATTTGGTAATGTTCCATGATAGCCGCATGTTGTTTCTCGAACTCTTTGCTTTGGAGGGATTTGGAAATACTTTCTCGGCTGGTGTCAATAAAGCGCTCCATATCCTCAACAAATTGGCAGCCAAGACCCGCAGGGAGTTTTAACGCCCGGGGTTTTTCCGGTTTGTCAAAATCATAGACATAGCACCAATCAGCAGGTACCGGTTCTTCAGCTGCAAAGGACGAAATCAAGGTGCGGGCATAGCTTGTCTTGCCCGTACCTGCAGCACCAGCCATATAGATATTATAACCCTTGTTCCTTACCCTAAGACCAAAGTTCATCGCTTTAACAGCCCTCTCCTGACCGATGATGCCCTCTAAAGAAGGAAGTTCCTCCGTAGAAGCAAACGGGAACAACTTTCCATCACACCGCTCTGAGAGTTCCTCTAGGCAAAGTTTATAGTTGCTTTGCTGTGCCACCGGTTAATTACCCCCTATTGTATTATTCTTCAGCTACGATATTTAAACAGTCTTACCCGCTCAAATTCTCTAGTATATTGGGACCAATTCATTCAGACAATTAAACCCCCGCCGGTTAGAGCAAGAAAATCCGTGGCCATAGCCTGCCGGCCTATTTGCATCATAAGCGTATTCAATTGGGCCAAGTGTGTCAAGTTCAACCAATGCAGCCTCATCCGAATTTTTAGGGCCACGATCGGTAATTTTAAGAATAAAAGCAGGAGTTTCTCATCGAGTACCGAAGTATGACAGGAGCATCAATATGTATCTCCCCTAGGGGTGCCCCTAAGGTGGGGCTGAGATAAGGGATCTATCCCTTGACCCTGAAACCTGATCTGGGTAATGCCAGCGTAGGGAAGTGGAACAATGCACTTGCAATGTACCGCCTTTCCTGCGGAAAGGCGGTGTTTTTATCGGTTATTATTTATTCTAGGACATGCTATTTAGTATAGAAAGGTGTGTTGGCGATGAAAATTTCCCATGTGCTTACCATTGCTGGCTCGGATTCAAGCGGCGGGGCTGGCATCCAAGCAGATCTTAAAACCTTCACCGTACTGGGGGCATATGGCATGAGTGTTTTGGCTGCCGTTACCGCCCAAAACACTTTGGGGGTACAAGGAGTATATCCTTTACCGCCGGATGCTGTCGGTGAGCAGATGGAATCTGTCTTTAGCGATATACGTGTAGACAGCGTAAAAACCGGAATGCTATTTTCGGCCCCGATAATTAGCGAGGTTGCGGCGAAATTGCATAAATTTGAGGTCAACAATCTGGTGGTCGACCCGGTGATGGTAGCCAAGGGCGGAAGCAGGCTATTGCAAGAAGAGGCTACTGAAGCTCTCATCGATAAACTAATGCCCTTGACTACAGTAATCACACCCAATATTCCCGAGGCTGAGATTTTAACCGGGATTAAAATCACAACTATATCCGATATGAAAACAGCAGCTAAACGACTAGTCTCTATGGGTGTGCAAGCAGCAGTTGTCAAAGGCGGACATCTGGCAACCGAGCCAGTTGACATCCTCTATGATGGGGACAAAATCAAGGAGTATCCCGGCAAGCGCTGGCAAACTAAAAACACTCATGGCACAGGTTGCACTTTCGCAGCTGCTCTAGCTGTAGGGCTGGCTCAAAAACTTCCCCTGGCTGCTGCCGTGCAACAAGCTAAGGATTTTGTCAGCTTAGCTATCGCCCGAGCAGTACCGATCGGTCATGGCCATGGCCCGACTAATCATCTGGCTTGGTTGGAAAAACAAAAATAAGGAGATGGTATAAAATGCTGGCTAATGAATTGTTTGATAAAAACATGGATATTGTTAAATCATGTTTACAGCATCCTTTTGTAGCCGGAATTGCCTCCGGCAGCTTGGAACGCGAGAAATTTGTTTACTATATGTCCCAAGACGCGTTTTACCTTACCGCTTATGCCCGCGCTTTTGCTTTAGGGATCGCCAAGAGCCCGGATGAAAAGGCGATGAGAATGTTTAAATCACAAGTCGATGCAACTTTTGCCGAACTAAACCTCCATGCCGGTTATTCTAATAAATGGGGGTTTTCATTGGATGTTTCCCCGGCTAAAGCAACCTTGAACTACACCAACTTTTTAGAACGGGTAGCTGCTTTTGACGATATCGGGTCTATCGCAGCAGCTACTTTGCCATGTAGCATTCTGTACGCATATTTGGGCACCGAGCTGTCCCAAGACTTTAATCCTTCAACACCCTATAAAAGCTGGATAGACACTTACTCGTCAGCCGAATTTAAACAAGGAACTGCTGTATTAGAATCTCTGGTAAATGAATACGGTGTTGACGAACACAAAATAAGGACTTATTATCGCAGGGCAATGGAATTAGAATACGATTTTTTTGCTGCTGCTTATAAAAGTACCAACAACAAAATTTAATATATGCCAACAAAACTGCTGCTCCCCTGAAACATAGGGAAACATAGGACTGACGCCTAACAATGAATCGTTACTTCCGGTTAGGCGTCAGTTTTTAAATTTATTAAATAAAGGCTACCTTCCCCTTAAATTGACTTGAGTAACCCTGCGATAGTTTGGGCCATCTCCCTGCTTAGTTTGTTTATACTTTGGCGGCAAGTCCTAGGCTGAGTTGAAGGGAATAATGGCTTTCCGATAACCACGCTTATGGGGAACCGGCGGGGAACATATTTTCCCACCGGTAAGACACGTCTTGTTCCAGATATGGCTGCTGGTATCGCCGGCACCCCCGCCTTTAAGGCTAAGAAAGCCCAACCAGGCAGGAACGGTTGTAGCTTTCCGTCAGAACTTACACCGCCCTCGGGAAAAACTCCAATGGCCCCACCTGTAGAAAGGTTTGCTAGAGCCTGTTTTATCGTGCCCAAATCACCTTTGGGGTGGTTTACCGGTAGAGCACCCCCGGCTGTAATTATCCTGCCAATAAAAGGTAGTTCAAACAAGTATGCAGCGGCCAGGAAGATTATTGTCCGAGGTATGCAAACCCCAAGTACGAGCGGGTCAATCAAACTTTGGTGGTTAGCTACGAGTATAAATGGCCCTCGGGCCGGAATATGGTCCCGGCCGGATATTGTTATACCCCCCGTCAATTTAAACAGGCCACTAGATAACAGTTTCAGAAAATTATACACCGGTCACACCCCGCCAGCAAAATACAGCAGCGAAAGGCCACTATAAAATCCATTTCCGCTTGATATTGTAATGGCAAAGGAAAAACAGGCCAGTTGCGAAGGCTAGCAACACTCCATAAGATAAGGCTGGGGCCATAAGATTATTTCTGGTAATAGCGCCTTTTATAATATCAGTCCCGTATGTAAGCGGCAATAAATACGATACCGGTCGAAGGAACAGAGGCAGGCTATTTAGGGGCAGAAACAGCCCACAGAGAAACAACATCGGGAACCGAAAGAAGTTTGATAAAGTCTGAGCCTCGAAAACCTGTTGGGCCGATACTGCAATCAGTAGCCCAATCAAAGCGGAAGTAATAGCTACTAAAAGTACGCCTAAAAACAACATCGCCCATTTTACCCGTTCGAGTCCAATATAATGGAAAACAAGTATAACCGGAACCACGGCATTGAAGATGCCAAATATTACTGCCCCAGCAATTTTAGCACCTACCATCATCCCCAAACTGATAGGAGCAAGTAGCAGCCGGTCAAATGAACGCCCGCTTCGTTCAAAAGTGATAGTCACTGCTAACATCGAAGTTGTGCCAAACAGCACACTCATGGCAATCAGCCCAGGCAACAGCCCTGACATATTTCCCTTGGCCGAATGTAAGGCTTGCATAAGCGTCCAAGACAAGGGAAAAATTATGCCCCAGCTGATATTAGGCGGCTTAAGATAATATGTTTTAACATCCTTTTTGAGAATGTTCCAACTGGCAATCAGGCTTCTCATTAAGGCTTTTGTCCTCCTTTCCCTTTGTTACGGGAAATCAGCGGCTTTTCGCTGCCAGTTAAGCTTATAAATACATCTTCCAAAGAAGGCCGCACGTATTTTGCCTCATAAACCGAAATACCGTGGCGGCTCAAGTATTCCACTAGCGGCAAAAGCGGTATCTGATTCCGCGATTTAAGCAGCATAGAGCGATCGTCTATTTGCTCAATAATACTGCCTTCGAACCGGGCTTGTAACCCGCCGATCAAGCCGCCCACATTGGCATCCGTTACTACCTGCATTGCTTGCCGATGTGATACCTGGTCCATTAACTCTTTCACTGAACCGTCTGCTACAATTTTACCGTTTGCAATAAAAGCTAGCCGATCACAGATACGTTCAGCTTCTTCAATATTATGGGTAGTAACAAAAATAGTGGTACCCAGTTCTTTTAACCCTAATACCAATTCCCTCACTTGCCGGGCGCTTACTATGTCGATACCCGCAGTGGGTTCATCGAGAAATAGTACTCGAGGGGAATGGATAATCGCTGCTGCAATAGTCAGTTTACGACGCATCCCTTTTGAATAAGCCTTAAAAGGGCGTTCTTCAATCCCGGTTAGCTGAAAGCGTTCCAATAGCTGCCGGGCTTTATGTTCCCGCTCCTTTTTGGGCAGCCCATATAAAGAAGCACAAAAGCACAAGTTTTCAAACCCGGTCATCTCGTTATACAGATTACTCACATCGGGAACAATGCCCATAATAGCTTGAGCCTTCTTAGTTTGGCGGCGGACATCAATCCCATCTATAATAATTTCCCCTTCGGTTGGGCGCGACAAACCTATCATCATGTTGATCGTAGACGTTTTTCCCGCGCCGTTAGGCCCTAAAAATCCAAATATCTCGCCTTGTTTGACTGTAAAGCTAATCCCATCTACCGCGGTAAAATCACCATATTTCTTTTTTAGTTTTGATGCCACAATCAATTTGACACTGGTCCCCTCCCTTTCTTATTGGGCCTTAAAGGGCAAGCGGAAATACCCTCCTCCAAGACAGGCTCGACAGGCTCTTTATAATAAGGCTCCTGCGGCTGTCTTTTGCTTTTTTGGGGGCCCCCTCCGTAAGCCAGCAGCGCTTGATAATTATCCTGCAGCGTTCTATGTCGGATCGACTTTGGATCTTTGCCAACAATTTGGTATACAATCTGAATTGCCGGGCCTATAAGCCAAGCGTATAAAACCGTCCCTAACCCTAACCGCCCTCCCAAGGCATACCCGGCCCCTGCAACCACAACTTCTACCGCTGTTCTGGCTTTCCACACCTTGGTAGAAAAGCGTTTTGACAAACCGAGCATCAGTCCGTCCCTTGGACCAGCCCCCCAGCCAGCATCCATATAAAAAAAGGTCGCCCAACCTGTGACAATTATCCCCATCAACAGCATTACTAATTTTCCCCACCAGCCCTGGGGGTTAGGAATAATGGCCAGTCTTTCGATTAAATCTATAAAATAACCGATAAAATACATGTTCAGGATCGTGCCCCAACCGGGCAGCTCCTTTAAAACAATATTGAGGCCAATAATTATCACACCTACTACCTGGGATACCCGCCCCAATGTCAGCCCGGTATGAACAGAGAGGCCAATTTGAAATGTATCCCATGGCGCCGTCCCCAGATGGGCATGGATAGTTAGCAATATGCCAACACTATACAGGAATAATCCGAACATAAGAAGCGCAAATTTTTTTACCCGATCAATAGTCACAATTTCCCCTCTCCTGACCTGATTCTTATTTTAGGGCTTGCAGCTGCCCGGCAACCAACCGGATCTAATATGCTTCCGGGCCGCCCAAACACGACTTGCTCGAAAATCACACCCACAGTGATCATCTTACAGCAGAACATTGGTTTTGGGACCAGGAAAAAAGTGGCGGTATTTGGATTTAAAGCATGGAAGGGGCCCGCAGGATCTGGGCCGGCTAGAATTTATATCTTATTTAGATTGATAGATGCGCTGATTGTTTACATGGCCTTGGTACGTGGTGCTGAAAGCATGGCTGCCATCTGGTTTAGCCAAAAAGTAGAGGTTTTCAGAATTACCCGGCCGAAGAACTGCCCTGATGGCCTCTCTCCCCGGGGCGGCTATAGGTCCCGGCGGCAATCCGCCATGGAGATAAGTATTATAAGGTGAGGGTATTGTGGTATCCTCTTCACTCAGTTCTGGTTTTTGTTCCGGAAATAGATACTGTACGGTTGCGCACGACTGCAGGAGCATGTCCTTGCGCAAGCGATTATAAAAAACAGCTGCGATCAGGGGACGCTCCTCTGCCAGTTTGGCCTCTCGTTCAACCAAGGAAGCCAGCGTTATCAGTTCCCGGGGCTTGAGATCGGCCGGGAAATCGGTTAGACCTTTAATTTCTTCCGACCAGACTTCGTCTAGGCGGTGAAGCATTTTTTGCGCTACTTCTTCAGCTGGGCTGTTGGGCAAAAACAGATATGTATCCGGAAAGAAAAAGCCTTCCCAGCGCCAATCTGTCTCCGCCTCAGCCATATCAGCAAAATACTTTGAGTCCAAATCCCCGTTTTTGGCAATAGCTAGAAAATCTGCCTCTTTGGTTATCCCTTCGGCCTCCAACAAGCGAGCCATCTGTCTTACAGTGTACCCTTCGGGGATAACAACTTTAATTTCTCGATGAAAAGTGAGCCCCTCCGCCAAAATTTGCAAAATTTCTCGCGGCGTCTGAGCCGGCCCCAGGTTGTATTGCCCAGCTTGTATAGCAGTCTCTTGCCCGGTCAATTTCCCTAAGAGGCGAAAAACATGGGTACTTCTTATCAAGCCCTCTTCCTTAAGTAGTCTGGCCACATCGGTAGCTGTGGCTGCCGGAGGGATCTCTACCACCTTCATATCATCAACCCCGGGTTGGGGTGGTTTCAATAGAACATTAGCTATAAATATAAAACAGAAACAAATAAACAGGGTGATGGCTGGAAGCCGAAACAAGGCTTTTTTCCTCGATACCGTAGGTGTCATACTTTACCCACCCCGCTAATTTCTTCCTTGGTGTAATTATACGATCTTGTCCACACTAAATCAACAAAAAACGGGGCTGATTCGCCCCGCTGTAAAGGTTGCTCCCCCAAAAGCAACTTTTCTCATCTACATAATGCCCTTCGGGCAGAAATTTATGCATAAACCGTTACAGGCTACTCATCTTCAGCCAAATCTTCTTCTGTCAACCGTTCCTCCCACATCGCCGCCGCACGTTCCCATTCCTCGTCATCTTCGATTTCCACCAGAATTTGGTCGCCATCTTCTTCATCTTCAATCCGGAAGATCAAAACCTCACCATCTTCATCGTCTTCAAAATCGTCTATGGCTAACAAAATAGCATACTCTTTCTCGTCCAGGCTGAAATAATCTACCACTTCAAATTCGTGTTCTATACCCTCTTCGTCGGTCAAGACAACCGTATCATCGCGTTCTTCGCTCATTATTAAACACCCCAATCTTTTAAATTAAGCTCATTGTACCCGGGAAGGTAATCCCTGTCAATCTTTATTTCCCCGCTGAGCCAGAAACTTTTGCAGTATGAGGCTGGCTGCAACTTTATCTATTACCTGACGGCGCCGCTGCCGGCTTAGGTCGGCTTCCAATAGAATTTTTTCCGCCGCCACTGTAGTAAGCCGCTCATCTTCCTCAAAAACAGGCCGGTTAAATTCATCCCGAAGCAATTGGGCAAAACGGCGCGCTTCTTCGGCCGCCGGACCATAGGTCCCATTCATGTTTATCGGTATCCCCACCACGAAACACTGGACTTCATATTCGGTCATCAGCTCACGCAAGCGGGACAGATCTTGCACCAAATCGCGCCGCCGAATTACCTCAATTCCTTGAGCAGTCAGACCGACAGGATCGCTCACCGCTACGCCAATAGTTCGTGTTCCCACATCCAGCCCCATCACTCTCATAACCTGACCCCTTTACACAGTTTTTATGCACTGATCAAAGCACTAGTTTATATTTGTTTCCCTTCTAAAAGACGATTAACCCGGCACCTTAGTGCCGGGGTTAATCCCAATCAGTTCTTCTTATTTCCGCAGTAAATAAGTGCGTATTAATTCTTCTAGGATCTCGTCCCGCTCCAGTTGGCGAATTTTGTTACGGGCACCCATATGATTGGTAATATAAGCCGGATCACCAGATAGCAAATATCCTACCAGCTGATGAATTGGATTATAGCCCTTTTCTTGCAAAGCACGGAAAACCGATTCAAGAATTTTTCGAGCCTCGGCCGTCTCGTCGCCTAAAGAATACTGCTGCGTTTCTTCCATCCGGTCTTTTAACATACGGCCTCACCCCTTTAGCAAAATCCCGTCCATGAATCTATATTCTGTTCGGAAAGATGCTTTTCCTGCCCCAGGGTGTGGTAAATAGTTTTCTGCTAGTGAATTTCTTGCAGCTTAGCCTCAGCCATACTGGCTGCGGCTGCCAAGGCTTCATTCAGCTTGGAAGGCTCCTTCCCACCCGCTTGTGCTAGTTCGGGCCGGCCACCACCGCCGCCACCGGCGATAGCTGCCGCTTTTTTTATTATTTTACCGGCATGAAGACCATGGGAAACCAAATCCTGGCTAACATAAACAAGAAAATTGACCCTATCCCGGTTACGAAAGCCCAAAATAACCACTGCACTGAGCAGATGATCTTTGAGATAATCGACCGCCAAGCGAAGTTCATCCATGTTGCGAACAGGCATTTCCGCTGCCAACAGCTTGCTTTGGCCTACTGTTTCGGCCTGATCTAACAGGGCCAGAGCATTTGTTTTTAACATCCGTTCGCCAAGCTGCCTCAGCTCTTTTTCTCTTTCTTTTAGCTCGGCTTTCAGTTCCTCTATTTTAGCTAATACATTTTCAGCAGGAGTATTTAGCAGCCCGGCTATTTTTAACAATGCCCTATTTTGTTCTTGCCAAAGAGCCAAGGCCCCCATCCCCGCCACGGCTTCGATCCGGCGTAGTCCCGCACCTATGCTGGCCTCGCTTACAATTTTACATAGCCCAACTTGGCCGGTATGATCGACATGAGTTCCCCCGCACAGCTCCTGGCTAAATGACCCAATCTTAACTACCCGTACCAGGTCGCCATATTTTTCCCCAAATAAGGCCATGGCACCAGAAGCCTGAGCCTGTTCAAAATCTATAACAGTTGCCTTTATCGGAGTGTTGGCCAAAACTTGTTCGTTAATAACCTTTTCCACCTGTTGTATCTCCGCAGATGTAAGCGGAGCAAAATGGGAAAAATCAAATCTGAGCCGCTCCGGACTGACCAAGGACCCTTCCTGATGAACGTGGGTACCTAGTACCTGCCGGAGTGCTTGGTGTAAAAGGTGGGTAGCTGTATGATGGCGAGTTATGGCCAAGCGCCGCTTTTTGTCAACCTGGGCCTCGACTTTATCCCCCACTCGAATAATGCCTTCCACTACCACACCCGCATGAACAATAGCTCGACCGACTGACTGGGTATTGTTTATTTTTACCAAACCCCCTGCTGCCGTTTTGATAATGCCGGTATCGCCAACTTGCCCGCCCGCTTCAGCATAAAAAGGGGAGCGGTCCAAAGCCAGCAGCACAGAAGTTCCGCAAGCAGCTTCCTGCACCGGTAAGTTGCCGCTTACCAGGGCTTGAATGTAAGGGCCCGAGTCAGCTAGCCGGTCATAACCGATAAATTCGGTGCAGTAATTGGCAAAAGTTTTTTCACCGTTATCTTTGCTATCCGTATCGTCAGCGAGGCGTGCCCGGCGGGCGCGTTCACGTTGGGCCTCCATCTCCTGTTTGAAGCCTTTGATGTCAGTGTTTAAACCTTGTTCAGCCAAAATTTCTTTGGTAAGATCTAACGGAAATCCATAAGTATCGTATAAAACGAAGGCATCATGGCCTGATAGGGTCTGTTTCCCCTCAGCTTTCAGCTTGTCAGCCAGCCCAGCCAGAATGCTGAGCCCAGTTTCCAATGTGCATTGGAAACGTGCTTCTTCCTGTCGGATTACTTCCTGGACAAAAGCTTCCTTTTGCTTTAATATCGGGAAACCAACACAGCCCACTTTTATTACGGCGGCAGCGATTTTATTCAAAAACGGTTCCTTTATGCCCAGCAAACGGCCGTATCGCACAGCTCGTCTCAACAGGCGCCTGAGCACATATCCACGCCCCTCATTGGCTGGCAAAACATCATCCGCTACCAAATGCACAACTGCCCGGCAGTGGTCAGCAATTACAATCAGCGCCGTATCGGTAGCAGCTGATTGACCATATTTTACCCGAGCGACTAGTTCGGCCGCTTGAATAATAGGAAATAATAAATCCGTTTCGAAATTATTGGGTACGTCTTGCAATACCGATGCTAGTCGCTCCAAGCCCATACCGGTATCAATATTTTTTTTGGGCAAAGGGGTATAATTACCTTCCGCATCGCGATCATACTGGGTAAATACAAGATTCCAAATCTCCAGGTAACGGTCACAGTCACAACCTACCTTGCAGGTGGGCAGGCCGCAGCCTCGCTCGGGGCCAAGATCGATATAGATCTCCGAACAGGGACCGCAGGGGCCGGTACCAATTTCCCAAAAATTCGTTTCTTTGCCCAGCCGTACAATTCGTTCCGCTGGGATTCCGACCTCATGCCGCCAGATGTCATAGGCTTCGTCATCATCTGTATATACTGAAATCCAAAGCTGCTCCCGCGGTAAGCGCAAATCCTCGGTTAAAAACTCCCAGGCCCAGAGTATTGTTTCTTGTTTGAAATAATCCCCGAAAGAAAAGTTGCCTAGCATCTCAAAGAAGGTATGATGACGGGCAGTACGTCCGACATTCTCCAAGTCGCCAGTACGAACGCATTTTTGCGAAGTAGCAATCCGAAACGACGGCGGTGTGGCTTGTCCGGTAAAATACGGCTTGAACGGTGCCATCCCAGCCCCGATCAAAAGCAAACTAGGGTCTTGTTCCGGTACCAAGGAAGCACTGGGCAATATAAGATGTCCTTTGCCGGCCATGAAATCTAAGAACCGGGTTCTAATTTCGTTGCCGCTTAATTTTTCCATTTCCTCCACCTCATTATAAAATTCTTACCAACAAATAAACCCCCGCCGCAGGGACGAGGGCCGATTTCGTGGTACCACCCTGATTGTAGTCTCAAACTGCTGGTTGCACAGCAGATGAGCGGTAACGGGCTCAGCGGAAGCGCTCTTCACGCCCGGCTCAGGAACGGCTTTCCTTTCAGCCTGTCCGGGAGCCTTTCACCCCGGGGCTCCCTCTCTAACGAACGAGACTAGAAAGTACTTTCTCCTTCTACGCCTTTAGTTATTGACTTTTATTATAAAGGAGCCTTTACTTTCTGTCAACTTCTGCCGGTCCCAGTTTTTTACTACAGCTGATATACCAAAAATTAAAACAAGCCTTTATCCCGGCTGTAAGCGGCACAGCCAGCAAAACACCGGCAATGCCAGCCAATTGCCCGCCGACCAAAATCACAAAAATAACCGTCAATGGATGAAGCCCAACCCTGTCACCTAAAATCTTAGGTGAGATAATGGTGCTCTCTAGCTGATGGATTATGATAAAAAGGATCGCCACATATAGGGCCTTAACCGGTGATTCTAACAAAGCAAGAAAGATAGCCGGAAGCGCACCAATTATAGGGCCAAAATAAGGAATAATATCTAAAATTCCCGCGGCCATACCGATCAGCAAGGCAAATTCAATCTGAAGCAGGCTCAGCCCTAGAACTGAAATCAAACCAACAATAGCTGCAACCAATAGATGCCCGCGGATAAACCCATCCAAAACAATATTCAGTTCCCGAATTAGGGACCCCAAACCGGTTCGCTCTGCGGAAAAGAAGGCCGCGGATGCAGCCTTAATGGCTGGCAAATCGCGCAACATATAAAAAGCCAGCACTGGTGCAATAACGATAGCCAATAGGTGGGAGAACAATGCCATAGTAAACGTTGCGATTGAACGTATATAAGTTAGCAACGTATATTCCATGCGCATAATATTTTCATCCACAACCTGGCGTAAACTTGCCGGCAAAGGAACTTTGGAATACAAGCGTTGCATCTCATTTAACCGGTCCGAAATTTCCTTGGTATAACTTGGTATCATATGGGCAAGCGTATCTAATTCAACTAAAGCTGGAGGAACGATTCCCAACAATACTACGGCCAGCAAAGTTATTGTTCCGCTGTATACCAGCAGTATGGCAGCAACCCGGCTGAGCCCCCGACGCTCTAGATATTCTACCAGCGGCACCAGCAGATACGTCAGCACCAGGGCATAAGCAAACGGGACTACCGCTGCACGTATCAGATAAAGAAAAAGGCCCAGCAACAGTAAAAGGCCGACAAGTAAAGACCAACCCAAAGGCCTCCACTGATCAAACATGCTATCCTTTAGACATCTGGCGCCAAGTATTGGTAATCAATCTTTTGATCCTGCTCATATTTTGATAAGTACGCTGGAGGCGGCCTTTTGAACGCGGCCTTGGGCTGGCCTGTGATGTAGCCCAGCCGATAAGTGTTCCTATGAAACCACCCATCATCAAACCGGACCAAAACCTGTTTCGTTTCACCGCAATACCCCCTCTAAAAGCTGATAATGGTGTCTTCCCAAGCGGTCAAAGAGCCATCATCTTGTACTTCGTAAACAAGATACCCTTCCTGTGTAGGTCTAAACTCCAGATAGCAGTTACGGCAATAATATTGGTTTGTGCCCACACGGCCCACATTATGCTTGCCACACACAGGGCAATTCCAAGGAGCGGACACAGGCTGTTCCCCCTTACTTGCTTCTTTAACCTTAGTATGTCCTGTGCCTGAAGCTTCCAAACTAAAAAGGATCCGTTGCCCCAGCCAACGAATCCTTGTGTTTTTACTTTACAATAGTACCTCCGCCAAGAACTTCATCTTCAGCACCATAAAATACCGCGGCCTGTCCGGGGGCCGGAGCCCGGGCCTCTTGGTGAAATTTAATCGTAACAGCAGCTTGTCCTTCCGGCACCAGCTGGGCCCGATAAAGAACACCCCGGTAGCGTACCCGGACTCGCGCCTCTTTTGGTTTTGCGGGTGGGGGAATACTGACCCAGTTGACTTTTTCAGCCCGTATCTGTGAATACCATAAGTCCTGTTCGGGGCCTAAAGTGATCGTATTGTCCGTTTGATTCATATCTGTTACATATAAACGCTCAGCCGACGAAATCCCCAGTCCCCGGCGTTGCCCTACAGTATAAAAAGGCAAGCCCCGGTGCTTTCCCAGCACACGCCCCGTTGCGTCTATAAACAAACCCGGCCTTATGGCTGCTGGAATTCGTTGCTCTAAAAAAGCACGGTAATCATTGTCGGGCACAAAACATATTTCTTGACTATCCTTTTTTTGAGCTACTTTTAACCCCAAGCGTTCAGCCAGCGCCCTGGTTTCTTTTTTGGTCAGCCCGCCTAAAGGAAAGATTATATGGGACAATTGATGCTGGTTAAGCCCGTAAAGCGCATAACTTTGATCCTTTTGTTTATCCTTGGCAGCCAATAGCATAAAGCGGTCTCGACCCGGATCATATCTAAGGCGGGCATAGTGCCCAGTAGCCATATAAGTTGCCCCAAGCGCCAACACCTTTTCCAACAGATAGCCAAATTTTAATTTCATATTGCACCTGATACACGGGTTTGGCGTCCGCCCGTAAGAATATTCCCGGCAAAATTCGTCCACAACTTCCCGGCTGAATATCTCTTTACAATCGAAAACATAATGGGGTATTTGAAGTTTTGCCGCTACTTGTCGAGCATCATCTATTGCAGTAGAAAATCCGTCTTCCGATTCTTCGGTTAAATCGGCTCCCAACCCCGTGATTTTCATCGTAAACCCCATCACTTCGTGGCCTTGTTGTTGGAGTAATGCTGCTGCGATCGACGAATCAACACCACCGCTCATAGCTACAGCCACAACTTGTCTAGGGGTCATCAAATATCACCTGCTCGCCTGTACTTGTTTTTCCTTATAATCAGCAATAGCAGCATGAAGCGCGTCAGCCGCTAAATTGGAACAGTGCATTTTTTTGCAAGGCAACCCACCTAATGCCTCAGCGACCATCCTATTGTTGAGCGCAAGCGCTTCTGCTACAGTTTTGCCCTTCACCAGCTCGGTCACCATACTTGATGTTGCAATAGCAGCTCCACAGCCGAAGGTTTTAAATTTAATATCTTCAATACGGTCGTCTTTGATACGTAAAGACATCTTCATTATGTCCCCGCAGACGGGATTTCCGACTTGGCCCACACCATCAGGATTATCTATCTCCCCCACATTGCGCGGATGCATAAAGTGATCCATAACTTTTTCTGTATACATGCTAACCTAAGCCTCCTTCGCTGGTGTTAACGGCGACATCGCCCTCAGCCGCCCTACAATATCAGGTAACACCGAAAGTACGTAGTCGACATCTTCTTTATTGTTTTCACGGCCAAGGGTAAGCCGCAGGGAGCCATGGGCAACTTCATGGGATAGGCCGATAGCCATCAACACATGGGAAGGATCCAATGAACCGGAAGTACAGGCGCTGCCGCTGGAGGCAGCAATGCCCGCCATATCAAGACTCAAAAGTAGCGATTCGCCTTCTATGAACTCAAATGAAAAATTGGCATTGCCCGGTAAACGAAGTGTCCGGTGACCATTTAAGCGTACATGAGCGATGGAACTTAAAACCCCATCAATAAGATAATCGCGCAGCTCGGTAAGATGAGCAGAGCGCGCCGGCAATTCAATCCTCGCCAGTTCAGCAGCCTTGCCTAAGCCTACAATGCCAGGAACATTTTCGGTGCCGGGCCTTAATTTACGCTCTTGGCTTCCTCCTTGCATAAGGGGCTTGATATTCATTCCCCGGCGCACGTATAAAGCCCCAATGCCCTTAGGACCATATATCTTGTGCCCTGAGAGCGACAATAGATCGATATTAAGCTCCTCTACATCAATAGGAATGTTACCAACTGCTTGAACCGCATCTGTATGGAAAATAACCCCGTGTTTTTTGGCTATCTTTGCCAATCGATCTATCGGCTCGATGGTTCCGATCTCATTATTAGCAAAAATGATGCTGACCATTATGGTTTCAGGTGTCAATGCTTGCTCGAGCAAATCGGGGTTTATTAATCCATCCGGATCAACTGGAAGGTACGTAACTTGAAATCCTTTGCGCTCCAATTCCTCAGCTGTATGTAGCACAGCATGATGTTCGATCCTTGAAGTTATAATATGCCGTCCCTGCTGGCTCAAAGCGGTCGCCACCCCAGTCAGGGCCAGATTATCTGCCTCAGTGCCTCCACTGGTAAAAATAATTTCATCCGGCTGGGCATTGATAAGGGCTGCCACCTGGGCGCGGGCTGTTTCTACTGCAGCCTTGGCTTCCCGGCCTGAACTATAAATGCTGGATGGGTTGCCTAGTTTATCTTGTAAATAAGGCAACATCGATTCTAACACTTTTGGATGCACAGCCGTAGTTGCTGCATGATCCAGATAGACGTTTCGCATAACACCTTTCCCCTTTCATATCTTGCCAGCAAATTAACAGTTTTTATTTTTCGCGCTTGGTGCGGGCCCAATCCGCTTACCTTCGGCCATCAAATCGGCTAAAGTGATACTATCTAATACTTTAACCATGCTATCGCGCAGCCGTTGCCATAGCAAACGTTCCACGCATGATTCAGCGTAGTCGCAAGCGTCGTCCATATCCGGAGACTCTATCACGCACTGCACAGGGCCGATGGGCCCTTCCAAAACCCGGATTATATCACCGGCTGTGATAAGCGCTGGTTCTTTTGCCAAATAGTAACCCCCCTGCGCCCCTCGAACACTGCGGACTAAGCCCGCTTTTCTTAGTTCACCGGCTAATTGTTCAAGATACGACTCCGATAAACTTTCAATCTCCGCCACTTCTTTTAGCGGTATCGGCCCATCACCATAGCGTCGCGCTAATGCCAGCATCGCCCGCATACCGTAACGCCCTTTAGTAGATAGTTTCATCTCTTTCTCCCCTCAATTCCCAGTAATCAACTCGGATTACTAGGGATTAGATTACCATAGCCACCCAGGATTGTCAAGAGAAACAAAAATGGTACTGGCAAAAAAATTGCCACCCCGGGTAAAGTTTGTACAGCCGCTGGGGTGGCATTTGCTTTAAGTTTAGCTTAAGATGCTTTTTATAACTGAAAGGGCGTAGTCTGCTGCTTCCTGGTTTACATCTTTATGGGTAACAAAGCGAATAGTAGTAGGGCTAAATTCGGTAGCCAAAACCCCTTCCTTTGCCAACCGTTCTAACAACTTTGGCGCTGTCCAGTTTTTATCTTTCAAATGGATCAGGATGATATTGGTTTCCGGAAATACCACATCCAGCCCTGGTATTTCGGCTAGACCGGTTGCTAAATATTGGGCCAGGTCATGATCTTCGGGCAAACGTTCGATCATTTGCTCCAAGGCTATGATACCGGCGGCAGCCAAGATTCCTGCTTGTCTCATCCCTCCGCCGAGGCGTTTGCGCCATTTACGGGCCCGTTCAATCCAATCTTTTTTTCCTACAATTAACGACCCTACTGGGGCGCAGAGACCTTTGGAAAGACAGAACATTACTGAATCAACCTGGGATGCAAGTTGCTTAGCTTCGATCCCCAGGGCAGCAGCGGCATTAAAAATGCGGGCCCCGTCCAAATGGAGCGGGATGCAGTAGCGTTTGCTGATGGCTGATAAAGCAGTCATATCTGCAATCGATAGCACCGCCCCACCGGCCCGGTTATGGGTGTTTTCAAGTAAAATAAGGCCTGTGGCAGGAAAGTGAATATCGTCAGTACGGATGGCTGCCTCAACTTTGTCTGGATCTAAAACACCCTTTTCCCCCGGTATAGTTCGTGTTTGTACCCCGCCAATAAGAGCAGCGCTGCCGACCTCGTAATAAAATACATGGCTTTCGCTTTCTAAAATTATTTCTTGCCCGGGAACAGTATGTGTAAGTATAGAGATAAGGTTGCCTTGGGTTCCGCTGGTCACAAATAGCCCTGCTTCTTTTCCTAACAATTGGGCCCCGAGCTCCTCCAGCCGGTTTACGCTAGGGTCTTCGCCATACACATCGTCTCCCACTTTAGCCTCATACATAGCCCGCCGCATTTCTTGGGTAGGCTTGGTAACAGTATCGCTGCGAAAATCAGCTATTCTCGGCGGTTGCCCCATAAATCATCACCTTCCTTGATTTAAATTCCTACAGTCTTTGACGCCTGTTTCAGTTGCCAAATAATGTACTGGTACATCATGGGCTTCTTGAGGAACAGATGAAACGATCTGGAATTCAAATGCCAATCCTACCGAAGGAATATTTTTGAGCTGGGCCAACAGGCGGTCGTAGTAACCGGCCCCATAGCCAACCCGATAGCCGCCAGTAGAAAAAGCAACACCGGGCACCACAATCAAATCTAGCTTTGACAGCGGCACAACCGGTGCGCTACCGGATGGTTCCAACAAACCAAAATAACTTGGCTTAAGGTCGGACCAGTCCTTGATTTTAAGTATCAGCAACTCCCGGGTTGCCGGCACACAGCGCGGCATGGCTACCCGTTTGCCCAAGTCTAATGATCGCCGGGTAAGAAATTCTGTTTCGATTTCCGAGCGCACGCCAGCAAACAAAAGCACTGTTCCAGCTTGCCGGTAAAGCGGCCAGGCAAGAAGATGCTGTGCCGCTGCCACGCTTAACCGATTACGCATCATTGGATCGAGGTCGTCCCGCCATTTAATTATACGGCGGCGCAAGTTTTTCTTGTTATCATTCATTAGCCTTACCTTCCTTGCTTAAAAGATCACGAACACATTCCCCGGCCATCAGCAAACCAACGACCGAAGGTACAAACGAAATGCTGCCTCTTTGGCCCGAGCCTCCGTTTTTATATGCAGGTTTATCCGGCGAACATACTGCCTTGATTTTAGAACTGATATTAAACCGTCTCAGTTGTTGTCGAACCCGGCGGGCCAAGGGGCAGCCTGCAGTATCAAAAATGTCCATTACCTTGAAGTTAGCAGCATCGAGACGGTTGGCTGCACCCATGCTGGAAATTATGGGTATTCCGAGCTGCTGGCATTTGATAATAAGATGTACTTTGGCTGATACCTCATCCATCGCATCCAAAACATAGTCATACCCTGGGCTGACCAGCTCTGAGGCTGTTTCCGGCCCATACCGCTGCACTTTGGTTTCAAGCTCACTCCAGGGAACAATGCTGCCAAGGCGTTCTTTCAAAGCTAACGCCTTGGCATAACCTACAGTATCTTGGGTAGCATGAAGCTGCCGATTAATATTGCTGCGCTCTATTTTATCAGGATCCACCAATACCAATTTTCCGATACCGGCCCGGGCCAAGGCCTCGGCAGCAAAAGAACCAACACCGCCAAGGCCAAAGATGGCCACTGTTGCCCGAAAAAGGATATCTAATCCATCCGTTCCAATAAGTAAGGCTGTACGAGCGAACTCTTCCCGCAACTGAGCCACCCCTAAAAAAATGCCCCACCATGCCGTGGGTCGGCTGTTTTTGAAGCTGCTCTCCCAAGCAGGTGGGTGCCCGCCTGACAAATTTGTACGTCCCCCCTAAGGGGCGTGTACGTACTTATCAGAGACAAAGCTCCCTCTTCAAAGGTGTTGGCTCAAAACTAGCCGACTCACCACGTACACAGCAGGGTTTGTTTGGTCAGCTATATCATAGCACAACCAAAACCGATTTTCAAGCGAACCATGTCGCCCCAAGGGGCGAAAGAGCCAGATCAAGAGCCTTGGTCCGATGGTAATATTAGGTTAACCTCGGCCAGCTGTTTGGGCTCTGCTGATCCCGGTGCACCCGTTAGTAAACATGCGCCCGAGGCCGTTTTGGGAAAAGCAATAACATCTCTGATGCTATTCGTCCGGGCAAATAACATCACCAACCGGTCAAAGCCGAGGGCGATACCGCCATGCGGTGGCGTACCATATTCAAAGGCTGCTAGCAAAAAGCCAAATTTTTGCTCCGTCTCTGTGGAGGAAAATCCCAACGCCTCAAATACTCTTTCTTGAATTTCTCGCCGGTGAATCCGAATGCTGCCGCCTCCTATTTCAACGCCGTTCAATACTAGGTCATAGGCTTTGGCCCGCACCTTTGCAGGATCAGTTTCCAAGTATTCTAGATCTTCTTCGACCGGGGAGGTAAAGGGATGGTGTACTGCTACATATCGTCCCCGTTCATCATCCCATTCAAACAGTGGGAACTGTGTAATCCAAGCAAAAGCCATCGAATTTTCATCGATTAAATCGAGTTTGTGGCCCAAATACAGGCGTAATTGTCCTAAAGCCATTGCTGCTGTATGTTCATCAGCAGCTACCAGAAGCAATAAATCGCCCTCGCTCGCTGCGAATAAACTTACAAGATCTGCTAGTTCTTGGTCCGTCAAAACTTTAGCCAGCGGGGAGCGTACCTTGTTTTCTTGTTCTAAAGCAATCCAGGCCAAGCCTTTAGCCCCCAGCTGGGTTACAACTTCCGTTAATTCATCTATTTCCCTACGGCTAAAGCCCGCACAGCCAGGCGCTTTCAAGCCCCGAACGCAGCCATTTTGTTTCAACGCCTGTTGAAATACCCGGATGTTAGTGTCAACGAAAACGCCGCCTGCATCCACGATGGGCAAACCAAATCTTAAATCGGGTTTGTCACTGCCGTAACGCGCTATAGCATCCCGGTAGGTTATGGTCGGAAATGGAGCGGGGATATTACGGCCCAATACTTCTTGTGCCAGGGTAACCATCATCTCTTCGACCAACACGCGTACATCTTGCGCGGTAACAAACGACATTTCCAGATCGATTTGAGTAAATTCCGGCTGCCGATCAGCCCTCAGGTCTTCATCACGAAAACAGCGCGCCAACTGGAAATATCGTTCCAGGCCGGAAGCCATCAGAAGCTGTTTAAATAATTGCGGTGATTGGGGTAGGGCATAAAATTTACCCGGATTCAATCGGCTGGGCACCAAAAAATCACGAGCCCCTTCCGGGGTGCTCAAGGTGAGTATCGGAGTTTCAACCTCAAGAAACCCATGCCTAGTCAAGAAATTTCGGACCGCTTGGGCCAAGCGATGGCGAATAGCCAAATTTTGCTGTAATTTAGGCCGCCGCAGATCTAAATGCCGGTATTTAAGCCTCACTGTCTCATCTACGGTCGTATTATCTTCGATATAAAACGGAGGCGTTTTAGCCGTATTTAAAATCCAGGCATCTTTTGCCTCAAGTTCAATAAAGCCGGTTTTTAACCTGGGGTTTTCTGTTCCCGCGGGTCGTTGGCAAACATACCCTTTAACCGCAAGTACATATTCACTCCGGATTTTTTCGGCTAAGGTAAAACAAACCGCTGTATCAGGGCTAAATACGACTTGAACCAAGCCGGAACGGTCCCTAAGATCTACAAATATGAGGCCGCCATGATCTCGCCGGCGTTGTACCCAACCGTTAAGTATTACTTCTTGTCCTACCAGAAGCGGAAGCTCATCAGCCATATGAGTCCGCTGCCAATCTTCCTGTCGCTGTGCCAAATCATCTGCCCTCCTGCAAGAAAGTTATTAATTGGTCAAGGGGTATCTCATGCTGTTCGCCCGTAGTCATGTTACGCACAGCTACCATACCCTGAGTTCGTTCAATTCCCCCTACCAAAACTGCATACCGTGCCCGGGAGCGGTCAGCAGCTTTCAGTTGGGCCCGTAAACTGGTTTGACGGTAATCTTTATCGCTGATAATATCCGCACGGCGAAGGCGGGTTAAGATCCTGAATGCCTCTTGGTTATCAGCCGCTGATAATGCCACTACATAGGCTAGCGGGGTTTTTGCGGCCGGGACAGCTGCTCCAGCTTTTTGTATGGCCAACAGCACCCGATCCAGGCCCATCGCAAACCCTACCGCTGGCGTCGAAGGCCCGCCGCATTCTTCGATCAAGCCATCGTAGCGCCCGCCGCCACAAATCGCGGCTTGGGCTCCCAGCCCCGGCCAAACTATTTCAAAAACCGTTTTGGTATAATAATCCAGGCCTCGCACTAGGGCCGGATTTATCACATAGTGCGCCTCGATACTTTGTAAGCATTCCTGCACAGCCTTAAAATGTTCATCGCATTCAGAACATAGATAGGTAAGCATTCGCGGGGCATCAGCAGTAATTGCCTGGCAACCCTCTTCTTTGCAATCTAAAACACGAAGCGGGTTGCGGTCTAGCCGGGAAAGGCAGGTCCGACAAAGCTGCCCCCGGTGCTGGGATAAATAATTCAATAAAGCCTGTCGATAATCCTGCCTGCATTTTGGACAGCCAATACTGTTTAATTGAACCTCTAAACCGGTAAGCCCAAGGCGACAATAGAAATCCAAAGCGACGGAAATAACCTCGGCATCCATGGTCGGATCCTGAGTTCCTATGGCTTCGATCCCAAATTGTGAAAACTGCCGGTAACGTCCGGCTTGGGGACGATCATAACGGAACATCGGCCCTAGGTAGTACATTTTTACCGGTTGCGGCCCAGCATAAAGATTGTGTTCTAAATAGGCACGCACAGTAGAAGCGGTAGCTTCAGGCCGCAAAGTTATGTTTCTGCCTCCGCGGTCTCTAAATGTATACATTTCCTTTTCAACAATATCTGTAGTTTCCCCCACACTGCGTAAAAACAACTCTGTATGTTCGAACAAGGGCGGGCGTATTTCCCCGTAACCATACAGCAAACAACACTGGCGAATATTGCTTTCCACATACTGCCACTGAGCAGCCTCTTCGGGCAAAATATCGCGCGTTCCCCGCGGTGCAGTGGTGAGCATTGAACCCCTCCTATAAATTAAGTCTAGACGCAGAAAACCCCCCTCTCCCCGGCACAAAGCCTGCCAGGGACGGGAGGATATTCCCGCGGTGCCACCCTGTGTTAGCGTAGCGCCATACATAAATGATAACAGAGCAAAGCCAGGTTAGCTAGTCAAAATAAAGCCTATCCGGGGATGCTTTTTGGCTATAGTTTTCCCTAATCCTCCCCTATTCGCGCTTTACCCTTACCTTCTTGTCACTTTTAATTCTAGACCTTCAAGCAGCTGATGTCAATCACTGC
>JAAZKX010000018.1 GCA_012799605.1 Bacillota bacterium
GCGATTTCCACTGCTTTCGGTTGGGCACCACTCATGCCGCCCAGGCCTGAAGTAACAAATAGCTTTCCACGCAGGTCGCCGTCTTGAGGGATACCGAGTTTTAACCGCCCCGCATTGAGCAGAGTGTTGAAGGTGCCGTGAACAATTCCCTGTGGGCCAATGTACATCCAGCCGCCAGCAGTCATTTGGCCATAGCTGGCCACGCCCATCTGGGCCGCTATCTCCCAATCCTGTTGATTATCAAACATTCCCACCATAAGGCCATTGGTAATGATTACTCGTGGAGCTGTGGGCTTGGAGGGAAAAAGACCCACCGGATGGCCTGATGCCACCACCAGGGTTTGGTCCTCAGTGAGAACCTCTAAATATTTTTTTATTAAGCGGTACTGAAGCCAATTTTGGCACACTCTACCTGTTTCCCCATAAGTAACTAACTCGTAGGGATAGAGGGCCACTTCAAAGTCCAGATTGTTATCGATCATCACTTGGAATGCCTTCCCCGCCTGGCATTTACCCTTATATTCATCGATGGGCTTGCCATAAATGCGGCCCTCCGGCCGGTAACGATAAGCATAAATGCGTCCTCTAGTTTTTAGCTCTTCCATAAATTCCGGTGCTAACTGTTCGTGTAATTCTTCGGGCACATAGCGCAGTGCATTCTTAAGGGCCACCTTGGTTTGTTCCTTAGACAGCCTAAAACCGCGGTCTGGGGCTCTACGTATTCCTTTTACAAATTCCGGCCTCGGTGGCATTTCATTACCCAGCTTGATTGTCATAGCCGCCGAAACATCTTCGTTAATTCCCATCGTACAAATCTCCTAATCCCTATTATTTTATCCCGAACCCTAAACCCGGCCTCTCCTAAACCATTTAAATTTATTGCCCAGCCCTAGGCTAGACCTAACCTTATCAGGTATCGAGACATTATTCCCGATCACAACCCAAGGTCTAAATTTTCAAGTCGGCCGACTGTTGTTTTAATAGCTGCTCGAGATCGCCATTGATGATTAAAGCTGCCATCTGTTTGATGTAGCCGCTAAGGCGTGAGTCTTGCCTAATAAAAGGTACCTGTTCCCGAACAAAATTATAAACCTGGGCCAAATTAGCCCCCAGCATGCCTTCTGGATCCCAATCCTGCCCATCTAGCCTCAGGTCAATAGCTTGGCCCGCAGAAAGAATTTCGACCGCAATTATAGCAGCAGAATTATCCATTAATTTGTTTGCTTTATTGGCAGCAAAAGTTGCCATACTGATATGATCTTCCTGGTCCGCCGAAACTGGTACCGATTGGACTGAGGCCGGGGTTGCTAACACTCTATTTTCATTTACCAGCGATGCCGCTGTGTACTGGGCGATCATAAAGCCAGAGTTGACACCCGGATCAGGGATTATGAAAGCAGGCAGGCCGCTATAGGCTGGATGTAACAGTTGATTTACCCGGCGTTCCGACATAGCTACCATGGAAGTCATGGCAACGCTTAGATAATCAAGCACCGCCCCCACTGGCTGTCCATGAAAGTTACCGCCACTGATTACCCGGTCACCGATGATCAGGGGATTATCGGTAGTGGAATTAGCTTCTATTTCCAAGGTAGCTTTAACATGCTGTAGAGCATCAAGAACAGTCCCGTGCACCTGGGGGGCACAGCGGAAGGAATAAGGATCTTGTATCTTTGTCTGATTGCCACTGTTAAGCAAGGTGCAGCCTTCGATCAAAGTCCTAAGGTGCGAACCTACAGATATAGCGCCGGCATGAGGCCTTGCTTCTATTACCGCCGGGTCATATGCTGCCGTGTTACCCTGAAAAGCAGCCAGGGACAAGGCCGCAGCCGTATTTTGCGCCACTAATAAACGCCATGCCTTCTGCCAAGCCAAAATCCCAATCGCGGTCATGAAAGCAGTACCATTTAATAAGGCCAAGCCTTCCTTAGCTTCAAGTGCTAGTGGAGTAATATCGAACATTTTCAACGCTTCTACTCCGCTGATCAATTCTCCACCCACCCAGGCTGATCCTTCCCCGATCAAAACCAAGGCCAAATCCGCTAATAAAGCCAAGTCCCCACTGGCACCTAAGGACCCCTGGGAATGTACGGCCGGTATAATATTATGGTTTAAGAGCCGCACCAATGTCTCCACTACTATTGGCCGGACGCCGGATTCACCCCGACATAAACTATTGGCCCGCAGCAGCATGGCCGCCCGCACTATCTCTGCTGAAAAATATTCCCCCACCCCGGCGGCATGACTGCGGACTATATTTTGTTGAAGGTCACGCAAGGTATCAGCGGAAACAGAGGTATCACAAAGAGCACCAAACCCCGTATTAACACCATAGGCCGGAAGTCCTTTTTCAAGATGGCGCTCCACCATCTGCCTCCCGTGCAAAATCGCACTCCGTGCCTGCTCGCTCAATTTCACTTCTTTTCCACAGCAAGCTACATTTATAAGATCGGATATAGTAAGTGTGTCTCCGGTCAGAATAACTGAATCCATTATGTTACCTCCTCTTACAACTGCAGCCCTTATAAATTTTGTAGAGGAATGATCAAATAGATCTAAAAAATAAAGGCGCAGCTGCTTTGACCTTCTAGTGTCTATCGCAACTGTGCCTCAAAGTCTATTTTTGTTTGATTAGTTTAATTATACGAACTCTGCCGGACGATGTCAAGGAGTAGAATACTTGAGACTGAGTCAAGTACTATCGGGTATTAATCCCATTCCCTAAAATGTTAACATCCATAAATTAAATTGGCTGCAGTTTTTGCAGTTCCCTAAATAACTTAGCATAACCCTTTGTTCCATTTCTGGTCGCGGGAAAGCTACCAGATTTAGCCCCCACTGAGTCCCTAGGCCCTTTAACCAA
>JAAZKX010000019.1 GCA_012799605.1 Bacillota bacterium
AGCTAAAGATTATGCTTGGGGCGGGGCTAAATACAATACAGGCAATGGCGTTATTTTGATTGGGATCGCCGACCTGATCAACAGTATTGCCGCCGTTAAACGCCTCGTCTACGAGACCGAACAGGTGACTATGAAAGAACTGCTTCAGGCTTTAAAGCATGATTTTGAGGGTTACGATCGAATCCACCGGCTCTGCCAGCGGGCTCCCAAATATGGTAACGATGATCCCTATACGGATGATATTGCTAGCGAAATCTTTACCTTTATCGCCGATGAGATAGAAAGCTATCAAAGCAAATTTGGCCCCATGACCGCAGGCATTTTACCTGTTTCAGGCAATACACCCTTTGGGTTGGAGGTCGGGGCTCTGCCGTCGGGCCGCAAGGCATGGACGCCGTTAGCCGATGGGCTAAGCCCCAGTGGGGGGACGGATCTAAAAGGGCCTAATGCGGTGATGAAATCGGTTGCCAGTATACCTCATGCTCGCTATACACAAGGCACGCTGCTCAATATGAAGCTAGATCCGGCCATGTTGGCAACGGAAAATGGGATTCAGCAGCTGATGGCGTTTCTAAAAAGCATGTGCAGCTTAGGCGTATATCACGTGCAATTTAATTTAGTCGACCAGAAAAAACTGCTTGAGGCCCAGAAAAACCCGGCCCACTACCGGGGTTTACTAGTTAGAGTGGCAGGGTATACAGCCTATTTTGTCGAACTAGGAACTGATGTCCAAAATGAGATAATTGGCCGCACTGTACATCGCGGCGTTTTTTAGGTGTGATCAGATGGGTAGTTTGGACCTGGGCTTGGTGCTTAAAATAGAGCGGGGCTCTATTTACGATGGGCCTGGCTTAAGGACAGTGGTATTTTTAAAAGGTTGCCCGTTGCGGTGCAAATGGTGTTCCACGCCCGAGTCCCAATCCTACCGGTTAGAAAAGGGCTACCGGGCTAAATATTGCATCTTATGTGGCAAATGTGCTGCTGCCTGCACCCAAGGCGCAATTTGCCTGGCTGAGGATAAACTAAAACTAAACAGCCAACTGTGCATCGGTTCCCTAAATTGTGTCCGCGCTTGCCCGCGTGGAGCGCTAGAGGTATACGGAAACCTGATGAGCGTTGATGAGGTTATGCAAGTCGTGCTCAAAGACGAAGTTTTCTTTTTCCATTCCGGCGGCGGTGTAACAATCAGCGGCGGTGAAGTGCTGCTTCAATCCGATTTTAGCCGGGGGATATTGAAAGCAGCTCGGGGGCTGGGTATAAACACAGCTGTTGAAACAAGCCTGTACGGCGATTATAGCCAGGTAGACAAAATATTGCCCTGGGTCGATTTTTTATATGTAGATCTTAAACATATGGACAGCGATCAGCATCTAAAATGGACTGGGGTAGATAACGTCAGCGTGTTAGACAACGTAAAAAAAGCCGATGCTTCTGTTTATCAATTCGACCTCTATCTTAGAATCCCCCTAATACCCGGGGTCAACGATGATGACGACAATTTAGCGGCGGCGGCTGCTTTTTCCAGCCAGTTGGCAAAGCTAGCGGCGATTGAGATTTTACCCTATCACCGGCTAGGGGTTAAAACGTATCAGAAGCTGGGAAGAGAATATGAATTAAAGGATCTGCGCCCGCCAACCCATGCCCACGTAATGGAACGGGTATCTTATCTGGCCCAATTGGTTCCTACTATTAAGGTAGGGGCCGGGGGAGGTGATTACATTAACTGAGCTGGCAAAGCCCGAGGGGATAATTTTCGATATTATGAGATTTGCTATTTATGACGGTCCCGGCATCCGCACGGTGGTCTTTTTAAAGGGCTGTCCGCTAAGCTGCTGGTGGTGCCATAATCCGGAGGGCCAAACTACCGGCCGCCAGCTGATGCTTCGGCCCGACCGCTGTATTGGTTGCGGCCGCTGTCTGGCAGTATGCGAGCGGGGTGCTATCGCCTGGGTTGATGAACGATTGGTTACGCAGTCAAAATGCCAAGCTTGTTTCCGCTGTGTTGAAGTGTGTCCAACTGAAGCCCGGCAGGTAGTAGGCAGGAAACAAAGTGTAGATCAAGTGATGGCCGAAATTGAAAAAGACCAGATTTTTTACGACCAATCCGGCGGCGGAGTAACTTTTTCTGGCGGCGAACCTTTGCTACAGCCTGATTTTCTCCGGGCCTTACTCAGCGAATGCCGGGCGAGGGAGATACACACGGCGGTGGAGACAGCTGGCCAGGCCAGCTGGGATCATCTGCTTGAAGTAAGCAGGTTGACCGATTTGTTTTTATATGATCTTAAACTTGTAGCCAATGAGCAGCATATCAAATACACCGGGGTTTCAAACCGAGCAATTTTAGCTAATCTGACTGCCCTGGCCGAGCGGCATAATAACATCATAATCAGAATACCGGTCATTCCGGGAATTAATGACACGGAAAAAAGTATCAATGATTTTATCGATTTTCTGGGGGGCTTGAGGATCAAGGAAATCCATCTTCTACCTTATCACAAAACCGGGGAGGACAAATATAAGAGGCTGGGCCGACGCTACCGGATGCCCTCATGTGAGACCCCTTCTGATAAAACGATGGATTCGATTGCCGCTCAATTTAGTGTTTTGGGACGGAAGGTTAAGGTGGGAGGTTGATCTTATGAACAGACGGGTAGCATTACTAAAGGAAGAAACCCTAACAACAAAGCCTTATATTAGCACCGAAAGAGCAGAGCTGATGACACTGTTTTATCAAAGCGGTCAGGGATCCTTTTCGGCACCAATGCAGCGGGCGCTGGCCTTTAAATTTCTGTTAGAAAATAAGGCGATCTACCTTGGCGAGGGTGAGCTTATAGTCGGAGAACGTGGCCCTGCTCCCAAGGCTTGTCCTACCTACCCCGAACTATGCTGCCACAGCCTTGAGGATCTTGAACTTTTGAACTCGAGAGAAAAAGTCCCCTATGCCGTAAGCGCTGAGACCCGGCGTATATATAAGGAAGAGATTATTCCCTTTTGGCGGGGAAAATCCATGCGCGACCGCATTTTCAGCCGCATGTCCCATGAATGGCTGGCAGCTTATGAGGCCGGTGTGTTTACCGAATTTATGGAACAAAGGGCCCCGGGCCATACCGTCCTCGATGACAAGATTTACCGGCGGGGCTTGTTGGACTTTAAACAGGATATAGCAACCAGTTTAGCCAGCCTCGATTTTCTTGAAGATCCTGATGCTTATGCTAAAAGCGAACAGCTTAAGGCGATGTCTATCTGTGTTGATGCTATTATAATGTATGCCCGCAGGCACGCGGCCGCCGCCCGAGCTCTAGCCCAGACAGAAACTGATCCCAAACGGCGGGCGGAATTGGAACGGATAGCTGATATCAGCACCCGGGTGCCGGCCCGGGCGCCGCGGGATTTCTGGGAGGCGCTGCAAGCCTACTGGTATGTGCATCTGGGGGTCATAACCGAACTTAATACCTGGGATTCGTTTAACCCGGGTCGGCTCGATCAGCACCTATACCCATTTTATCGGCGGGGGCTGGAAGAGGGAACCCTTACCCGCGCTCAGGCTAAAGAGCTGTTACAGTGCTTCTGGATCAAATTCAACAATCAGCCGGCCCCGCCCAAGGTAGGGGTAACGGCGGAGGAAAGTGGTACTTATACTGATTTTGCCAATATCAATCTTGGCGGCTTACAACCCGACGGCAGCGATGGAGTCAATGAACTGACCTATCTTATTCTTGAAGTCATCGATGAAATGCGACTGATCCAGCCAAGTACGAACGCCCAAGTAAGCCACAAAAGCCCAGACCGGTTTTTGAAGGCAGTATGCCGGGTCATTCGCAAGGGCTGGGGGCAGCCGTCAATTTTTAACTGCGACACAATTATTGCCCAGCTGTTGCGGCAAGGAAAGTCAGTGCAAGATGCCCGCTGCGGCGGAGCCAGCGGTTGTGTCGAAGTAGGTGCTTTCGGCAAAGAAAGTTATATTCTTACCGGCTATTTTAACTTGGTGAAAATGATCGAACTGGCGCTTAATAACGGTGTCGATCCGCGAACCGGCGCCCAACTGGGGCCGGCGACCGGGGATAAGTTCACCAGCTACGATCAGGTATTTACTGCTTTTAAACAACAGCTGGAACATTTTATCACTATCAAGATTAAGGGAAACAACATTATTGAAAGAATGTTTGCCGCGTACATGCCGTCGCCGTTTCTGTCGGTAATAATCGATGACTGCATAAAAAAAGGCCAAGACTATAACGATGGCGGTGCCCGCTACAATACCACTTATATCCAAGGTGTAGGTTTGGGCAGCGCTACCGATTGTTTGGCAGCGATAAAATATCAAGTATTTGACCAGGAAAATCTATCCCTAAACCAAATGCTGGCCGCACTCCGGAATAATTTTGCCGGTTATGAAGATATACGCCAGTTGCTGCTCAACAAGACGCCCAAATACGGTAACGATGATGTATATGCTGATTTGATCCTGACTTCTATCTTTGACGCTTTTTATGCGGCGGTAGAGGGCCGACAAAACACAAAGGGCGGGGTATATCGGATCAATTTGTTGCCCACAACCTGCCATGTTTATTTTGGATCAGTAATTGGGGCCACCCCGGATGGAAGGCGGGCTTGGCAACCGCTCTCGGAAGGCATTTCGCCGGTACAAGGTGCCGACCGGCATGGTCCTACTGCGGTGATCAAATCAGCGGCTAAGATAGACCATATCCGTACCGGCGGGACCTTATTAAATCAAAAATTCTCACCGCAAACCCTGGCCGGTGAAGAAGGGATCGAGCGTTTGGCCCAGCTGGTGCGCTCCTATTTTACCCTCGGCGGCCATCATCTGCAGTTTAATGTTGTGGATGGGGCAACCCTCAGAGCCGCTCAGGAGGAACCGGATAAACACAAAGACCTGATCGTGCGGGTTGCTGGCTATAGCGATTACTTTTGTGATCTTAACCGGGATTTGCAGAACGAGATTATTGCCCGGACAGAGCACAGCGTATTCTAGGAGCAAGGAGCACGAATTTGGTTTAAGTATTTTGGCTAAGCATAGGGTGGCCGAATTCACGTGAGGCCAATTCAGCCGATTCTATCAAATCACGTACAACCTCTTCTTTAATGGACAGCATATGGTTTCGTAGGCCGGAAATACTTATGGTCCCGAGCAGCCCTTGGTAGCTCCAAATAGGTACTGCTGCACTGTAAATTCCTTCCTCGATCTCTTCATCTTCCAAAGCGTATCCCCGGGCCTGTATGTCCGGCAAGGTGTCCAGAAGCTCCTTTGGCGAGCTGATGGTCTTGGCCGTGAAACGGGTGAACTTGATATTTTCAATGACAGCATTTAAGCTGCTCCTGTCCAAATTGGCCAAAATAACTTTGCCGGAAGCAGAAGCATGTAAAGGATGACGGTGGCCGATCCGAGAACTTAAAACTACAAAAGACGCTGTTTCTACTTTATCTGCACAAAAAAGGACGCCGTTGACATAAAGGAACAAGTGGGTAGTTTGCCGGTATTTCTTAGCGATGTTTAAAAGATGCGGGCGTACAACCTGGTAGGTGTTCATCCGGCCCAACATCTGCAGACCCTTTTCTAAAATTTTGGGGCCCAATTTATAGGCGCCTGTTTCAGGATTTTGGTGAACATAATCATGATAGATCAGTGTTGCCAAAATTCCATGGGCGGTACTTTTGTTAAGGTTTACCTTCTTACTTAATTCACCCAACTGCAGTTCCATATCGAGCGAATCAAAACACTCAAGGATCTCGATAGCCCTTTGAACTGCTTGGATGATTCGGGGTTTATCTTTTTGCACTACACTGGTTCTCCTTTCATAGCCAAAGGACCACAACCGGTCTTTCGATTAGGTTCTCTTCTTTGAGGTTAGCACCTCCCACTAAAGATCCTTCGTCGACCAAGGATAAAATCCTGCCAATTTCTATTTGCTACTTTTAGTAAAGTGGTTTATAATATACAAGCAGTTAACAAATACCAAAGCTGAGCTTCTACCAATCATTACCACAGACGCTCCGATAAAAATACCTAGTCAAATAAATCCACCTATGGTATAATACGCTTTGGCGATCATGAAGAGGAAGTTCGCTGGTTAAACAATAAAATATACTTACTATTTGAATGAACTACAAGGGAGAGCTCGTAGGGCGCCGAAGGAGCAAGGTTAGCGGTTGCTGTCCGCTTCAACCGAATCTCTCAGGCACAAGAACCTTGTAGGGACAGATCTCTGGAGAGGCTCATTGAATCCTGATCGGGTACAATGAACCGCCGAAGGGGAAACCGAGTGGGAAATCTCTCAGGCCAAAGGACAGAGGGGAAGCAGCACCGGCTCAGCCGGTACTTGCACCCGAACCTTTGGTTTTTTAAACTGTAAAACGGCTGAAAGTTTGATGCTTCAAAAAAGCATGAACTGGATTAACTAGGAGGAATATTGTGCTTTGAGGGCGAAGATAGGCTTTGTCGTACTTACCAATAACCCGTTGGTACTTCGTCAGTACGATGAACTCAAACTAGTTCCGGTAGACGGCGATGCCGAAGAAGTGTATATCAAGGCCCGGAATTTGGTTCATAAAGGGCATCGTTTGTTGTCACACCCTTTGTCGGGCAACATTAAACCGGGACTGGCCCCTTACCGGACTATAGTCCTGACTGAAGAAGCAGACCGAACGGTTGACCTGGACTCGTTAAATTATATGTCCGCCGCCCTCGAGGCGGTACAAAGAACGGGCCGGCGAGCTGCCGAAACAATTCCGGCCGCCATACTCAACGATTATGCGGCTGTGGATCTGTCTATTTTCGAGAGCGCTTTACTAAGTTTACAGGCCTAGATCAATTTTTAATAGCTTACAGCAGCGATTTTTCGTATAAAAGGCAGCCAAGGCGGATAACTTGACAAGAGAGGCAGCCGCTAGGGCGACTCAAATCAGGCTAATCTATTTTTAAGCTAGTTAATAAACATTAAATCAAGCACTAAGGAGGGACTTGTTGGGTGTACGACATTATTATCATCGGTGGTGGGCCGGCAGGACTGACAGCGGGAATCTATACTGGACGAGCTAAGCTAAAGACGCTCATAATCGAACAGTTGGCTGCTGGCGGTCAGGCGGCTACAACGGATCTAATTGACAACTATCCCGGCGTTGCTGAGGGCTGCACCGGTCCGGCGCTTTCGGACCGTATGGAGGAGCAGGCCAAAACATTTGGCTGTGAATTCAAGCTGGCTGAAGTTACCGGGGTTGATTTCAGTGGCAAGGAGAAAATCGTCCGTACCGATAGGGAAGAATTTAAAAGCAAGGTCGTTATTATAGCTAGCGGGGCTACATACCGCAAGCTGGGCTTCCCCGGCGAAGAAGAATTTACCGGTCGCGGCGTCTCTTATTGTGCTACTTGTGATGCTGCCTTTTTTGAGGAGCTGCCAGTAGCTGTAGTAGGTGGCGGGGATTCGGCCATCTCAGCGGCAATTTTCCTGGCCAAGTTTGCTAGCCGTGTGTTTGTAATACACCGGCGCGATGAATTGCGGGCAACAAAGATTTTACAAGACAGAGCATTTGCCAACCCCAAAATTGAGATAGTATGGGATAGTGTCGTAGATGAAATTAGAGGTACCGATACGGTAGAGACTGTACGGGTGAAAAATGTTAAAGACGGCAAGCTATCCGACCTGGCGGTTGATGGCGTGTTCATGTATGTTGGCCTGACGCCGAACACAGAGTTCCTGGGCGGAGCGGTAAAGCTCGACTCTCAAAACTACATCCCCGTAACCCCGAACATGGAAACGAATGTTCCCGGCGTTTTTGCCATCGGAGATGTGACAGCCAAGCTGCTAAGGCAGGTCGTAACGGCTGCAGGCGATGGCGCCACTGCTGCTTTTGCCGCGGAGCATTATATTAATGATAATTTTTAGGAGGGTAGGATTTAATGGCTGATCTGTTACTGGAAGTGTCCCGGGACACGTATGAAGAAGAAGTTTTGAATTCAGAGCTGCCAGTACTGGTAGATTTCTGGGGCCCGCGTTGTGCCCCCTGTTTGGCCATGATGCCGGAAATAGAAAAAATGGCGCAAGAATACGAGGGTAAAATCAAGTTTTGCAAAGTGAACTGCACTGAAAATCGCCGCTTGGCGGTGGAACTTAAAGTAATGGCTTTGCCAACCCATCTCTTTTACAAGGGGGGTGAGCTGGTCGGCAAACTCGTCGGTGGCGAGGTGACCAAAGAAAACATTGTAGCAAAACTGGAAGAATTGCTTGCTTAACTGCAATTGCAGTATAGAGAGGAGGGAAGCCCTTTATGCGGTTGGAACTAGGCAAGATCAAAATTAGTGACTTAGCCTTTGGACCCCAGACCAAAGTTGAAGCCGGGACGCTGTATGTGAATCAAGCCGAGCTGGAAGCTTTGATCCTGGAAGATCCGGCCCTAAAATCTTGTACAGTGCATCTGGCTAAACCGGGTGAAAAAACACGTATTGTCCCGGTCAAAGACGTAGTGGAACCCCGTTGTAAAGTAAGCGGTCCCGGAGGCCCGTTCCCGGGCTTCATCAGTAAAGTCAACCCTGTGGGCAGCGGCCGGACTCATGTTTTGTCCGGTGCGGCCGTGGTTACCACCGGTAAGATTGTAGGCTTTCAAGAAGGCATTATCGATATGTCAGGGCCGGGTGCTGACTATACACCCTTTTCTAAAACATACAACGTTGTCTTAGATATTGAGCCGGTCGAGGGCATAGAACAATATGCTCATGAAAGGGCAGTCCGGTTAGCCGGACTAAAGACGGCTGTATATCTGGGCGAGGCTGGTAAAGATATTAAACCCGATGAAATCGAGGTTTATGAACTTGATCCGTTTACGGAAGCTGCAGCCAAACATCCTAATTTGCCTAAGGTCGCTTATCTGATGATGCTATTGTCGCAAGGGCTGCTTCACGATACTTTTGTTTACGGTGTAGATACAAAGAAGCTATTGCCCACAATCATACACCCGAACGAACTGTTTGACGGAGCGATTGTAAGCGGGAACTGTGTTTCAGCTTGCGACAAAAATACTACTTACCACCATCTAAATAATCCGGTGGTAAAAGAACTGTATAGGCGTCACGGCCAGGATATCTGTTTCTTGGGTGTTGTCATTAGCAATGAAAATGTCACTCTTGAAGACAAGGAGCGCTCTTCCGGCTACGCTACCAAACTGATTCAAATGTTGGGTGCTGATGCTGCTGTTATAAGTGAAGAAGGCTTCGGCAATCCTGATGCTGACCTTATTATGAACTGTGAGCGCTTAGAAGCGAGCGGCATTAAAACTGTTTTGTTGACAGATGAATATGCTGGGCGCGATGGAGCCTCCCAATCCTTAGCCGATATCAGCCCCCAGGCTGATGCTGTGGTAAGCGCCGGTAATGCGAACGAGCTTATCCAGCTTCCGCCGATGGAGACTGTCATTGGCAATTTGGCGGTAACCGATGTAATCGCTGGCGGCTTCGAGGGATCCAAAGCAGCTGACGGTTCTTTGACAGTGGAGCTGCAGGCTATCATGGGAGCCACCAATGAATTAGGCTTTGGCTATGTCCGCGGAATAAACTACTAGGATATGCCAAAGGTGCCAACTAAACCAATTTAAACAGTACTAACTTAATTAGAATAACCAGAGGAGGTTGTCAAATGGAACTCAAGGGCAAAAAACTGATTGCCATTGGTGACCGCGATGGCGTACCAGGCCCAGCGATAGAAGAATGTCTTCGTACCGCCGGGGCCGAGGCTGTCTTTGTCACCACCGAGTGCTTCGTTTGAACAGCAGCAGGTACAATGGACCTGGAAAATCAGGCTCGGATCAAAGAGTTGGGCGAGGAGCATGGAGCAGAGAACCTAGTTGTTGTTCTAGGTGCTGCCGATGCTGATTGCGCCGAGCTGGCGGCCGAAACTGTTACCGTCGGCGATCCCACCTATGCCGGTCCATTGACTGGAGTTCAGTTGGAACTCCCTGTATACCACGTTATGGAGCCCGACATTAAAGACCAAGTGGACGAAGGAGTTTATGAGGAGCAAGTGGCCATGATGGAGATGGTAGTAGAGGTTGAGGCCCTCATTGATGCCGTGAAAGGTGTGCGTGAGCAGCATAGTAAACTTTGAGGGGAGGGAAATTCATGGCCGAAAGAAAATTTAGGGTAGTTCACTATCTTAACCAGTTTTTTGGGCAAGTTGGCGGAGAAGACAAGGCAAACATTCCCCCCGAAGCCCGGGACGGTGCTTTAGGCCCGGGGATGGGTTTAAAGGCAGCTTTGGGCCCAGAGGCTGAAATTGTCGGTACTGTTATCTGTGGTGACGGCTATTTTGCTGAAAACATTGAAACAGCCACGGCTCAAACAATGGAACTGGTTAAAAAATTTAACCCCGACCTTGTAGTTGCCGGCCCGGCCTTTAATGCTGGCCGCTACGGAACTGCCTGTGGTGCAGTTTGCGTTGCGGCCCAAGAACAACTGAAAATACCGGCCCTAACTGCCATGTTTGCGGAAAACCCTGGGGTAGATCTGTATAAAAAGGAACTATACATCGTAGCTACTGGCGATTCAGCGGCCAGTATGCGACAGGCATTGCCCAAAATGGCGGCCTTGATGCTCAAATTACTCCGCGGTGAATCTATAGGCCATCCAGATGAGGAAGGCTATATCGCTCGCGGAATTCGGAAAAACATCATAGCCGACAAACCAGGTGCAGCCCGGGCTGTGGATATGCTAGTGGCTAAAGTTAAAGGTGAACCGTTTACTTCCGAGTTGCCGATGCCTAAATTTGACCGGGTAGCCCCAAACCCGCCGATCAAGGATATGACCCAGGCCACGATCGCTTTGGTGACCTCGGGCGGGATTGTACCTTCTGGTAATCCGGACCGGATCGAGGCTTCCTCGGCGACTAAATTTGGCAAATACAATATAGCGGGAGTAGATGATCTTACTTCAGAAGCCTACGAAACAGCGCACGGCGGTTATGACCCCACTTATGCTAACAATGACCCGGACCGGGTAGTACCGCTGGATGTGCTGCGTGATCTAGAACGGGAAGGTAAGATAGCCCAAGTATTTGACTACTTTTACAGCACAGTGGGTAATGGAACCTCGGTGGCTAATTCGGCCCAGTTCGGGGCTGAAATTGCTCAAGATCTCAAAGAAGCCGGGGTAGATGCAGTTTTGCTGACCTCTACCTGAGGCACCTGTACTCGCTGCGGCGCAGCGATGGTAAAAGAGATTGAAAGAGCCGGACTTCCGGTGGTCCATATGTGCACAGTAATCCCCATTTCTCTTACCGTGGGGGCCAACCGGATTGTTCCTACAGTAGCTATACCTTACCCATTAGGGAACCCAGAACTTACAGCTGAGAAAGAAAAAGCCCTTCGCCGCCAATTGGTGATCGCCGGGCTGCAGGCCCTGGAGACACCAGTGGATGGCCAAAAGGTATTCGAACAATAAGCTGGTTCAAACTGGAAGCCAACTAAGTTTTAAGATTGCAGAACCATACTGGGCGCGCCCTGGTGCAGACTTTTTGTCCGCCAGGGCACGCACCACTTGCGGAGGTGACACTTATGTATGAACCGGTAGTAAAAGGTGCCGCCTATATCCTGGCCCATACTCCCAATATGGCCTTTGAATACGGTACTACCCAATATGTAGAACGCCAAAAAGATCCTCAGTCGAAATATCTGATGCAATTTGGCGATCATCTACGTACGTATGAACAAGTTATGAACTATGCCCCTTTCCAGGCTTATATAGGCAATATTCATCCGGATCAACTTACAGCCATTGACCGCCCCTGGTACGAGGGAGATAAAGTAGAAGGTAAACGGTATGGCAAATACGGTGAGATTGTGCCCGAGGATGAATTTTATGCCTGGCTACAGCTGGTCGATGCATTCGAACTGGTGTGGCTAGAAGAAGAGTTTTTAACCGAACTTAAACCGCGGCTGGAAGCCAGCCCGATGTTGACAGCGGAGGATATTAAAACAATAGGCGGTGGCCGTAGCCTAAAAGAAATCCAAAAACGGGTTGAAGAAAAAACAGCAGCACCGCTGATGCTCAAAGACAGATTGGTGGGCTGCGTGCGGCGGGCTCATGAACTCGATTCAACTCTTACCGCTCATGTAATTGCCGAAAATACAGCTAGCAAAGCATCAGGTGTCCTGGCTTTACGCTATCTACTCAAGAACACCGGGGTTGACCCGCGCGAGATTGACTATATAATCGAATGTTCCGAAGAAGCCTGCGGTGATATGAACCAACGGGGCGGCGGTAATTTAGCCAAAGCTATCGGAGAACATGCCGGCTGCGCCGGGGCCACCGGTTCCGACACGCGAGCTTTTTGCGCTGGACCGGCCCATGCCATGGTGCTGGCGGCTGCACTGGTAAAAGCAGGGATGTTCAGCAATGTAGCTGTGGTTGCTGGCGGATCAACGGCCAAGCTGGGTATGAACGGAAAAGACCATATTAAAAAAGGCATGCCCATATTAGAGGATGTAGTCGGCGGTTTTGCTGTACTTATCTCCGAAAACGATGGCCACAATCCCATTATCAGAACCGACTCATTAGGAAAACATGATATTGGTACCGGATCTTCACCACAGGCGGTTATGCAGGCTTTAGTAACCAATCCGCTCGATCGGCTTGGACTGACCATGGAGGATGTAGACAAGTACTCGGTTGAGATGCAAGTGGCCGAGATTACCGAACCGGCCGGAGCTGGCGATGTTCCTACGGCTAATTATAGGATGATCGCTGCTTTAGGCGTAATGAAAAAACAGCTGGAAAGAAGCGCGATCCCGGATTTTGTTGCCCGCCACGGCATGCCTGGTTTCGCGCCGACCCAAGGGCACATACCGTCCGGGGTGCCGTTCGTCGGCCATGCCCGCGATCTGATTTTAGCCGGCCAAATGCAGCGGGCCATGATTATCGGCAAGGGTAGTTTGTTTTTAGCCCGGATGACCAACTTGTTCGATGGTATTTCCTTCTTGATGGAACCGAATCCCGGGCGGACAGATGACCAAGCGATAGATGAAGGTGCGGTCAAAAAACTCATAGCCGATGCTTTGCGGCAAGTAGCTTTAGACTTGGCCCAAAGCGAAGACTAAGGAGGGGAGGTTATGAGATCCAGAAAGTTAATTGGACAGGTATTTACCGAACTGGCTGATGCCCTGGAGACCGGCCGGATGGCCGGACCGCGGCTACGCGTTGGGCTTACCACAATTGGCAGCGAGCACGGAGTAGACGAGGTAGTTCGGGGGGCAGAGCTGGCTGCCGGGGCCGATGACCGGTTTGAGGTGGTGCTGGTAGGGCCGCAGGTAGATTCAAAGCTGCGGCAAGAAGTTTGTGATTGTGAAGATACAGCCCACAGGCGCATGGAAGAGCTGATTAAATCCGGCGAAATTCAGGCTGCGGTAACTATGCATTATCCTTTCCCCATGGGTGTGGCTACAGTAGGGCGGATAGTAACACCCGCTTTCGGGAAACCATTGCTGGTGGCCACTACCACCGGTGCTAGCGCTACCGACCGGGTACCGGCATTAATAAAAAATGCCATTTACGGGATTGCTGTAGCCAAAAGCCTTGGAATTGATAAACCTACAGTCGGCATATTAAATGTGGATGGAGCCCGCCAGGTAGAACGGCAGCTAAAGAAATTGGCTGATCAGGGTTATGAGATCGTTTTCGGTGAGACCATCCGGGCTGATAAAGGGTCGATCATGCGCGGCAACGACTTGCTCACAGGCAGCCCTGATGTGATGATCTGTGACACCCTTACCGGCAATTTGCTGATGAAAATCTTTAGTTCCTACCACACCGGGGGCAGCTACGAAGCATTAGGCTACGGTTATGGCCCGGGCGTAGGACCGGGTTGGAAACAAATTGTGAACATTATCTCCCGGGCTTCAGGGGCACCGGTAATTGCGGGGGCAATAGAATTTGCTGCTGCTTGTGCTGCTGCTAATTTGCCCCAGCTGGTAGAAAAAGAATGGACAGCGGCCCGGCGGGCTGGCCTAGAAGATCTGCTGGTTCCGGAACGGGAGCAGGAGGTAACAGAAGAAGTTCAAGCGCCGCCTAAAAAACCTACAGAGGCCGAAATCAGTGGTGTAGACGTGCTAGAAATAGAAGATGCGGCCCGGGAACTGTGGAGAAACAAAATTTATGCTGAGACAGGAATGGGCTGTGAGGGTCCGGTTGTACTGGTGGCCAAAGATGATTATGAACAAGCGGCCCAAATCCTAACAGACAGCGGCTACATTTAAATAGTTTAGTGCAGGCGGTTATGGTGATCACACCGCCTGCACTTGTCTGAAGGAAACTGTTATAATGTTTCCAAGGGGGAATCAAATGGGTAAATTGGGGAAAAGATCCACAGGAGTAATATGCGGGAAAAAAATCCGCCAAGCGCGGGAGCAGCGGGGGCTGTCCTTGACTAATTTGGCTGAGCGGGCCAATATATCGGTTTCCTATCTTAGCGAAGTTGAAAACGGGCGGAAATCGCCGTCGCTACAAGTTGTAAAACAGCTTGCTGGGGCACTAAACTTAGAGCCGGCAGCCTTATTTGTTTCCGGCCCGCGGGGCAGGATCACCCCCGGCGACCGGATCCGGCTGATCAGGACAGAACAAAATTTGACTCTGGCCCAAGTAGCCGGCAAAGCCGGGATTGCAGCTTCTTACCTGAGCGAAATCGAACGCAGCCGGGTAAGCCCGGCTCCGGCGACTTTGAAGCGGATCGCTGAAGCCTTGGATACTGACTTAGTTCAAATATTGGGTCCTATGGCCGGGCTGGGCGTGCGCCTGCGTCAAGCGCGGGAGGAACTAGGCTATAGTCAAGCTGAACTGGCCAAGCGAGCAGCAGTTTCAGCAGGTTTAGTAGGCCAAATCGAACGCGGCGAAGTGCAGCCCTCATTGCTCACGTTAGATAATCTCGCTGCGGCTTTGGGTGTATCACCATGTTATTTGATTCAGGAGGAAGACCCGGCTACCTTTTATGCTCATCTTAGTTCCGGCGTTCGTAAGCTATTGGAAAAACCGCAGGTGCAGGCTGTACTGGAGCGCTTATGCAGCTGCACAGCGGAAGAAATACGTTTTTTATTGGAGTTTTTCAACCTTTACAAACAGCACCACTGTCCCAGCAGCCAAACAGAAGCAAACAAGCCCGAATCGGCTGGAAACTAAATACTGGAACAGGAGAAGGAGCCTTAAGCGGCTCCTTCCAGCGTGATAAATCGAAACGGGCCCCAACCACCGAGCATGATTTTAATGCCCTCAGGTCCTATGCGCAACTTCTTGCTTACATAAACATCGAGCCCGTCGATGTTATGATGTTCATAATTACTTACATCAGCGGGTGCACCTGCAAGCACGGCAGGCTTAACTACAGGGCCGGCTCAACCGCCGCAATTTGCATACTCAATCCTAAGCGGGGCTGGGCCTTTGTTCTGCAGATACTGCTGGGCTTCAGGGGTGATCGTAACCTTGGCCATAGAACTTCACTCCTTATTATTGTTAGATTGCTGGCAATAAAAACTGCTGATTCAATTATACTATATTCTTTGTTCGCTGTAAACATAGGCGATACAATTATAATATAAGCCCTGGCTGTACGGATAGATTACCCCTATGGGAAAAGAAGGAAAAGGGGACTTTCAAAGCGAAAATACTTCTGATAAAAAAGATCGTCCAGCTTGGGGTGAAGAGGGTGAATCATCGTTACCAAGGCGGTCTCTGGGCCGCATTGTTTCTTATACTGCTGCTGCCGTTGCTATTTATAAAGTCTGGTATTGGCCATCCATTGTTTAACTTGCCGGTCCGAAGGCTAAGCGGCTCGCTGCCCCGGGCGCGGCTAGTTTGGGAATATTATGGCAAAGATAACCATATACCATGTTGGTTGGGGGGCAAATTGGTTACACAGCAACAGATAACAGCCGATGCTTCCGGAACATTGGTAGCAGTAGACGCAGACGGTACAACCTTGTGGAAAGAAGAGATCACAGACCCGTTTACAGCGGCCAGTGATGGGCGGCAGCTGATATTGGCCCCAAAAAATGGGCAAGTAATGAAAGTAGTCCCTGATCGGGGGGTGTTATGGTCTGAGGCTACAGGTTGGGAGACGCAATTTTTAGTTTTAAGTGCAGAAGGAACGATAGCCTTGGCCCAAGGCCCGATAGTAGAAGAACAAGCCAATTTATTGGAGCGGGTGCGCTTTTACAGTGATGAGGGAGAATTTCTGGTTGAACATGCGTTTCGAAACAATTCTATTATAAGGATGGCCTTTAAACCGGCTGGGTTGGCTGTAAGTAGCATTAACCTCGCGGGCGAGATGCCCCAAGGGCAGGTTTTCGATTTAGCGCCGGACTCAACCGACTGTAAATTATTATGGAAAGATAGGGAAATCGTTCATGCTCTGGCAGTGGGAAATAGCAAAATGGCCGCAGCAGCCGAAGACAAAATATTTTTAGTTGATCAAAGTGGGAAGTCCCACATTATTAAACTCGGACAACGAGTGGCTGATCTGGCCTGGGCTGGAGATGAAAAATTGGCCGTGGCCAAAGGCGGTGATTTGCCCTCAGCGGCAGGCCAAGTAGTTTTAATCAGTACCGATGGTGAACAGAAATGGCAGCAGCGCTTAAAAGGTGCATGCCGGTTTTTGGTAGCCCGAGAAGACGAAATACTGGCTGCTGATGCCAATATTGTTTATTCTTACTCGATCCGGGGCGATCTTAACTGGTGTTACGAAAGCCCGGCTATCATAAAAGGATTGTACCCGCAGGTTAAGGATCCCAAAGTAGTAGTTGCCAGCGGCGAAAATCACCTGCAGCTGATAGAGCCACCCTAGCGGCCGCGCCGGCCCCTGGGAGCCAGTCCGGGGACGGTTCTCACGTGCTGGCGAAACCAATGAGGGAAAAAATGCTACCCGTGAATGAGCCGGGGTAGGCAGCGGGTACATACCCATAGGCTTTCGCCCTTAATTCGCGCCGGCAGCAGTGCTTGTTCGTGCTCGCTTTTGCCACAGCTATAACAGAAGATTTCGTGAGCAGCAGGTTTAGCCTGACTAATATGCTCGGCAACTGCTTCCTCATCGAAGGCGGGGGCTTCGCGCTCCTCGATCGACAGCGCTCCTCGGGGGCATACAGCCAGGCAATAACCAGCTCCATCACATAATTCCTCGCGGATAACTTTGGCTTTGCCATCTACAATCTCGATAGCACCTTCAGCACAAGGAGTAACGCAAAGACCACAACCGTCACACTTGTCTTCGTCAATTTTAACAATTTTACGTACTGACATGGCAAAATTCCTCCTTTCGGTTTTAGTCTACCCCAGCTACTTTAAAAAGGCAAAGACTAAAAACCGGGTGGGTGTCCCAACCACGGCTGTGCTCATCTGGTACCCATTTTTAGTTCCCTTGACCCGGCAGGGCTACAGGAGGTAAATGACCTGATCCAGCAGCGCCAGTATCAGAAATCAGAATTACTTTTTTCTCAGGGTGATCCGGGTACATATCTTTATATTATCCGCTGTGGTCAGGTAAAGTTGTACACTGTTTCCCTAGAAGGACGCCAGCAGATTATTCGTATTTTGGGGCCAGGTGATTTTTTAGGGGAGCTGGCTTTGTTTCAAGATATGAAGCAGTGGTGTTTCGCCGAAGCTATGAAGCCCAGCAGTATCTGTCTCCTGCCCCAGCAGGCTTTCCGCAGTCTGTTGCTACAAAAGCCCGAGATTGCTCTTTCTCTTCTGACTGCCATCAGCGCCCGGTTGGCCCAGGCGGAAAAGTTTATCAGTGATTTAGCCCTAAAGAAAGTGGAAGAAAGGTTGGCTTCATGGTTTTATCTTCCTTTGGTGTGTTATCCTATGTTTACCGGATCTACGGTAAACATAGGCTTCGCCGCCTAAAGGAGGATTTATCGATGAAAGAAGTAACATTGCAACTGACTGATTTGGCCTGCCCAAGCTGTGCCCAAACCATCAGCCAAGTGCTTAAACGGCAACGGGGTGTCGCTGATGCCACGGTGGCTTTTACTAGCAGCCGGGTAAAAGTATCTTACGATCTAGAAGCTATTACACTGGAACAACTCGAACAGGCCATTGAAAAGACTGGCTACAAGGTTCAGGCACGCTCGTAAAGGGTGATGACTATGCGTCGTACTTTGGTAGCTGGAATTTTGATCGCCCTAGGCTGGATCCTAGGGCGCCTTTTTCCCTCCAGCATAGCTAGCGATTTATTTATGATCCTGGCAGCCGCAATTGCCGGCTGGCCAATTGCTAA
>JAAZKX010000020.1 GCA_012799605.1 Bacillota bacterium
AAGGCTGTCCCTTTGCATCTTATGGCAGTACTCGGATTATCCCAAGCTGCCACTGCCTTGTTTCTTTATTATGCCTTCAGCTATATTCCTGTCGGGCTGGCTGTCTTTTGCTTTTTTCTTTATCCGGCTTTAGTCACACTGCTGGAGCTAATCTTTTTCGCTGTACGGCCGAGACCAAATCGCCTGTTTGCTTTGGCTTTAACTTTGACCGGGCTTTTGATCATAGCCGGTCCGGCTATGATGACTGTATCGTGGCCGGGCTTTTTTTGGGCTGTCGCCGCGGCGGCCAGCAACGCTTTGTTCTTGATCGCCAGCAGCCGTAGCCCGAATAATCTACCTGCGGTTAAAGTCAGTGCTGTAACAGCCGGCTGGTCCGTTCCGCTCTTTTTCCTCGCTGCTTGGGCGGCCAAAACACCGCTTTTAGTACGGTTGACCGGATGTAGCCTCTTGCTACTGCTATTTTTAGTTCTAGTCCCATCGGTCTTAGCCCTCACTTGTCTACTGGGCGCCATTTTTTATCTCGGCGCCAGCCGGGCCGCTATCATCACTACAGCCGAACCTTTTTTTACCGCACTGCTTGGGTTTTTTATTTTGGGGAGCTTAATCTATCTTTGGTACTGATAAAGCCAGCCCCGTTTCCAGCCAGGCGGCAAGCAAACAAGCAGCTTCTGCTCTGGTCAGCGGCGCTTGCGGCCGCAATGTGCCGTCAGGATAACCATCTACAATCCCGGCGGCCAGCATCAGCTCCCAGGCAACTGTCAGTCCCCGGGGCTCAAGCTCCTGCCAATCGCTAAATTGCTGCACGTATATAAGTGGAGTTGTAATCCCTTCCGGCACCACCCCGAGCAGCTGGCCTGTTTTCACCAATCCAGCGACGGCATAACCTCGGTCTACTACTGACCGGGGCCCCATGTGTTCTGGGACACTATCGGCATCACGCCAATATTTAAGCTGTTGATCCGGCCCCCGACCCGGCCCTTTATCAGCCTTCAAGCACTGCTGCAGCCAGCGCTGCCATTGCAAGGGGGGTATCGGCTGCTCTAGGGTTGCTTTAGATATGTTGTCTTTTTCAACACTGATCAAGCCCCAGCCGGCTAATTTTTGAACCGGCCCCCAAGCCCAATGGCTTTCTTTAGCCATGGCCGGCTGCGCCGGCGAGGCGACCAGCATTAAAATTAAGGTAGCCCCAACCAGTAGGGCCAGTAGGGGGTATTTTATTTTCGGCTGCATGTCCTTGAGCTACACTCCTTGTATCAACATGGCGGGGGCTTAAAGGCAAGCGGATATCGGCAGGCTAGCGGCGCGAATTTTCAGCTGCAGCAGCAACTTCGGAGCGTCCGTTTTTTTGTTTGGCTACTACAATACTTATTTCCCAACTGTCCGCTGTCTCTTTTTCCTTCACACTCACTTTTAAGCCCGCTTTTTTTAGTTCTGCCGCTGCCCGGCGAACACTGTTGAAAAAAAGCCGGATATCTTTATAAACCCGAATAACCCGAGACTTTTTTTCTTTTGGCCTGACTTCACCCAGCATGGTGGCAATCAATTGTTCCGTCGCCTGAACGGTCAGACCGTCAGCCGCAATTTTTTCTGCTACCTGCTCTTGTATTTCTTGTTCGGGCAATCTCAATAAGGCCCGGGCATGACGTTCAGTGAATATTTCCCGGGAAATATTGTGCCGAATACTGTCAGGAAGCCTTAGCAGCCGCAGTTTATTGGCGATCGTGCTTTGGCTTTTCCCCAGCCGCTGTGCCAGCTCTTCTTGGGTGAGGTTAAATTCCTCTAGCAAACGGGCATATCCCTCTGCTTCTTCCCAAAAAGAAAGGTCCTGCCGCTGAAGGTTCTCCAATAGAGCAAACAGGCCCATATCCTCATCGCTCAAATCCCGCACCAAAGCAGGAATCTTCTTCCTGTCCAGCAACCGAAAAGCCCGTACTCTTCGTTCGCCGGCAATAATCTCATACCAAAAATTACCCTTCGGGCGAACGAGTATAGGTTGTAACAGCCCATAGTTTTTGATGCTGGCCGCTAATTCCTCCAACTCTTGTTTATCAAACCGGCGCCGCGGCTGAAACGGGTTAGCCAAAATTCGATCAAGCGGGATATCCCGGACGCTGGTAGCGCTACTTCCTTGATTCATCAGGCTTAAAACCTTAGTTATTCTCTCTTTCATGGCGGCCACCGCCTTCTCAGTCGTTCCTTCAATATATTCGCCGAATGGCAGAAAATCCCTGCAACCGGTCCGTATTTCTTAAAGCGGACGCTTGGCCGGCCGGCCCGGGCCACGGGGATACTGGGGCGGGGTCGGGGCTATTTTCCGCACGAATACGAGTGTTCTTTTCTCGTCGCCGAGCAAAGTGAGTTTTTTTACCGCCTCGATTGTGCCCCCAAGCAGTGACAGTGCTCTGGCAGACGTTCTTATTTCTTCATCTACCTGTGGTCCTTTATAGGCAATAAAACAGCCGCCTACCGACAGTAAAGGTAGGCACAGCTCAAGCAAAGCCGGTAACGGAGCCACCGCTCGGGCTGTAGCCACATCAAACTGTTCCCGGTACTGGGTTTCATGCCCCAGCTGTTCGGCCCGCCGTTCAATGACATTTACTCCGTCCAAGCCCAAGAAAGCAGCCGTTTGGGTTAAAAACGCTGCTTTCTTTTTTATGCTTTCAACCAAGGTTATGTCTAAATCCGGGCAACAAATTTTCAGAACCAGTCCCGGGAACCCGGCCCCGCTGCCTATATCCACCAGTTTCCTTATACCTGTCGGCAGGTACGGAACCGGCGCCAGCGAATCAGCAAAATGCTTGCGGATAACAGCGGGCGGTTCGGAGATGGCGGTGAGATTAAAACGCCGGTTTTGGCGCTCAAGCTCCTGGCCAAAACTAAGCAGCGCCGCTATCTGATCGCCAGCTAGTTGTAATCCCAGCCAGCGTGTTTCCCGATCTAGCAACTCCTTTAACCGGTGATCTTGCCAATCAGTTCCCATCCCGAGATCCCCCGCTTCCGCGCAGATATACCAACAAAACAGCTATATCAGCCGGGGACACACCCGGTATTCTACCCGCTTGCCCCAATGTCCGGGGCAAAATAGCCGCCAGCTTCTCTTGCGCCTCCTTGGATAAAGCCTTGATCTGACTATAATCCCAGTCCGGCAGTATCTTATTTTCAAGTTCAGCCATCTGTTCGACTAATCTTTTTTCCTTATCGATATAGGCTTCATATTTTATCTCCGCTTCTAAAGTACGCGCGGCTGCCTCCGTCAGTTGGATCGGAGGGGGTGACAGCCGGCAGATGTCCTGATAGCTGAGCTCCGGCCGGCGGAGCAAAGCTGCTAAACTCATCGGGCGGGGGAGAGGGGTGCTACCGAGATCGGTCAACATTTTATTTACCGCCGGGGTTGGGGTTAGCTGGTTTTGTTTTAACCTTTTGGTTTCGCGTTCAATTTGGCCCGCCTTAGTTTGAAGAAGGTTGTATTTATCCGCCGGCAAGAGGCCTATTCGGTAGCCATAGGGAGCCAAGCGAAGGTCAGCGTTGTCGGATCGAAGCAACAGTCTGTGCTCAGCTCGGGAAGTCAGCATCCGGTATGGTTCCCGCGGCCCTTTAGTAACCAAATCATCAATTAAGACCCCGATATAAGATTCTCCCCGGCCTAGTACCAATGGCTGTTTTCCTTGTACTAAACGGGCGGCGTTGATCCCAGCGATAATACCTTGGGCCGCTGCTTCCTCGTAGCCTGAAGTTCCATTTACTTGACCGGCACAAAAAAACCCGTTCACGAGCCGGCTTTCCAGCGAAGTTGTCAGTTGCCGGGCCGGCAAATAATCATATTCTATTCCGTAGCCGGGGCTGAGCAGTTCTGCCTCCTCCAGACCGGGAATGGTATGCAACATTTTAAGTTGTATTTCCGCGGGCAAGCTGGTAAACAAGCCAGTAAGATAAACTTCATCAGTGTTCCACCCTTCCGGCTCCACAAATACCTGATGGCCTTCGCGCTGGGGAAAATGTTTTACCTTGGCTTCAATCGAAGGACAATAGCGCGGCTCAGCATCGGGCAACACCTGGACGGAAAACGGGGACCGGCTGAGGTTAGCCCGTATTAAATCATGGGTGCTGTTGTTGGTATAGGTCAACCAGCAGGATAATTGAGGCCGGGCCTGAGGCTTGTTCCAGACCGAAAAAGCCAATGGAACAGGGCTTCCTTGTTGTTCCTCCATCCGATTGTAATTTATACTGCGCCCGGAAATACGAGGCGGGCTAGTGGTACGAAAGCGCCCCGTCTCAAAGCCCAGGTTCAGCAACGATTGGGTCAATTCCTGGGCTGTTGGTTGCCCTTGAGGGCCGCTTTTTATTTTTTTCTCGCCGATGTAAACTTCGCTCCGAAGATACACACCCGTGGTAAGAACTACAGCCGGAGCCCGATAGGCCAGGCCCCCTTTGACCCGTATACCGGTTACACCGGCTGTATCGGTAAGAATTTCGGTAACTATCTCTTCTTTTACCGTTAATTTATCCGTAGCAGCTAAAGTTTGGCGCAGACTCTGGTGATAAAGCCTCTTATCACAAACAGCCCTCAAAGCTTGAACAGCAGGGCCTTTGCTGAGATTAAGCACCCTAATCTGAACATAAGCTTTGTCGGTGTTGTTGGCCATTTCCCCGCCCAAAGCATCAATTTCTCGAACCAAATGCCCTTTGGCTGGGCCGCCGATAGAAGGGTTACAGGGCATCAAGGCTATATGATTTAAACTTAATGTAATAAGCAACGTTCGGCATCCGAGGCGGGCTGCGGCTAAGGCCGCTTCACACCCGGCGTGGCCAGCCCCTATAACAATAACATCATAATCAGTGCAGTCGGGTTTCATTACAGCCGAGCCCCCTTGGTTTTAATTTTGGCCGAACAGCTACTTCCCGAGGCAGAAATCAGCAAAAATGCGATCGAGCAATTCCTCAGTCATCGTCTCGCCGGTTATTTTTCCCAATTCCAACCGGGCAGCGCGCACATCGGTGCTGATGATATCATAACTAAATCCAGCTGTGGCCGCTTCGATAGCTTCTTTGAGGGCTGTTTGTCCCCGCTTTAGCGCCTCCAGATGCCTTCGATTGCTGACACTTACATGTTCCAGCTGTTGACCTCCGAATGCGGACTGAACAATGGCTTCCTCCAACTTGTCTAAACCTTGCTTTGTTTTGACCGAGATAGGTATTATCTGCTCTTGAGGACACAGTTGTTCCAGGTCGGCTGGGGTTAACTTGCGGCCAACATCGATTTTATTGAGTAGAAGAAGAGTTTTTTTATTGCTACAGAGCGAGTAAATAAGCTGATCCTCATCTTCCCATGGCCGCTCAGCATCCAAAACCAGCAGCACCAGTTCGGCCGCTTTCAATTGTTCTTTAGCTGTATTAACGCCTAGCTGTTCAACCACATCATCCGTTTTTCTAATCCCGGCCGTGTCCAGTAAGCGCAACGGCAAGCCAGCCAGATTAATCGTCTCCTCAATTACATCCCGGGTTGTGCCGGGTATATCAGTGACCAAGGCCCGCTTATGTCCGACCAGCAAGTTTAACAAACTCGATTTGCCTACATTTGGTTTGCCAGCGATTACCGTAGCTAATCCTTCCCGCCAAATTCGCCCTTGCTCCCCCTCGGCCAAAAGGCGTTCTATTTGCTGGCTTATTTCAGCTAATCTTTGCTTAAGCCCCAGCCGCTCAAGTTCCGGCAGGTCTTCATCAGGAAAATCAATTCCTACCTCCAGCTGCGCTTCTAGAGACAACAATTGTTCCCGTAAAGATTTTACTTGCTGAGACAGCTTGCCTTGCAGCTGCCTTCCGGCCAGGGCTAAGTTGGCCTCAGTACTGGCCCGGATAACATCGCAGACCGCCTCCGCTTGGGCCAAATCCAGTCGGCCATTTAAAAATGCCCGCTGGGTAAACTCTCCTGGCTGGGCCAGCACCGCCCCGGCCGCTAGTACCTCTTTTAGTACTGCCGACAATGCTACCGGTCCGCCATGGCATTGAAGTTCGAGCACATCTTCGCGGGTATATGAAGCCGGAGCCCGCATTAGCAGCGCAATCGCCTCATCGATAATTTTCCCTGTAGCCACTTCAATTACTGTACCGTAGCGGGCAGTATAACCGGGTTGTTCGCTTATCTTTCCTCCCCGGGATCTAAACACCAGATCCCCGATCGCCAACGCCTCAGGCCCGCTGAGGCGTACAATCCCGATGCCACCGACCCCAACCGCAGTAGCAATAGCTGCTATGGTTGTTTTCTTCATTAGGCATCCCTCCGAAGAAAAACCCAGCTTTAGCTGCTGGGTTAATGCCGCTCTTATACTATTTTTACTATTTTACGCTTACTTACGGTTGCCGTACCTAAGCTCGCCCTTTGGACTCACCACTACTTGGCGGTACGGCTCCCTGCCTTCGCTGACAGTTTCCAAATCAGCTTCATTTTGTAAAGTAATATGGATGATTCGCCGGTCGGCGGGCGACATCTGTTCCAGCCTCACCGGACGCCGCCTTTCCCGGACCCGCTTGGCGGTTCGTTTGGCCAAATCTTCCAGCATGGCTACCCGGCGAGCCCGGTAGCCAGCTATATCGAGCCTTATCCGCTCCCGTTCCCGCACCCCTTTGTTGGCTATTATATTGGTCAAATAACGCCACGCATCCAAAGCTTGTCCCCGGCGCCCAATCAGCATGCCAACATTTTGTCCTTCTATCTCTATTTTTATTCCCCGGTCATCCTTGGCTGCAACTACCTCAGCCTCGATCGCTAACGAATCAATTACCTTTTCTAAAAAAGCCAACGCCTTATCCATGGGGTTCTCTTTAATCATGACCCGGATCTTGGCCGGGGCTCCTCCGAAAATCCCCATAAACCCCCGGTTTCCTTCTGTTATAACCTCAACTTCAACCTCTTCGGCGGTCACATTTAATCGCTCAAGTGCTACTTCCAGCGCTTCTTCCACTGTTCTTCCGGTTTCTTCAATGTCCCTCATCTTTTGCCAGCGCTCCCTTCGACATCTGTGACCTGGAATCCCACCATTGTTGACCCACGCTTACTGCGTTTTGCACTACCCAGTAGAGCGCTAACCCAGCTGGGAATCTGGTAGCCATCCAACCGATAACCAGCGGCATGGCCTTCATCATTTGGGCCTGTTTGGGGTCAGTGGCCATTTGTTTTTGGGAGATGTATTGTGTTACAACAGTCAAAATCGGCAAGATATAAAGTGGATCTTTTTGCCCCAGATCGCTAATCCATAAAAACCCAGCGCTGTCTACCGGATACGGATAAGTGCGCAAAATATTAAAAAGGGCGATTATAATCGGTAACTGGATCAGCATCGGCAAACAGCCGCCCAGCGGGCTGACACCGTGCTCGCGATATAAGGCCATCATTTCTTTGTTCAGTTTCTCCGGCTGGTTTTTATATTTCTTCTGTAGTTCTTGCAATTTTGGCTGTATTTCTTTCATGGCCAACATACTTTTGGTCTGGCGCTGGGTTAAAGGCCACAGCAGCATCCTGATCAGGATTGTGAGCACAATAATCGCCCAACCATAATTTTTAAAGTATCCATAAAGAAATTCCAACACCCAAAATAATGCATCGCCTAGGGTCTTCACTCAAACCCCTCCTTGTCCCGTCAGCAGCCGCCTATGGTACAGGATCATAACCATGGGAGCCCCATGGATGGCAGCGAAGAAGTCTTTTTAACGCTAACTGCCCGCCCCGAAGGCAGCCGTAGCGAGCGATGGCTTCATAAGTGTACGCCGAACAGCTGGGAATGTAACGGCAATGAGGAGGCAAAAGCGGCGACAGGTAACGCCGGTAAAAACAAATAGCGGACAACAATACCTGTTTGACCATTTTAATCCTCCCCTTAATTATTCAGCAACCCAGCCCGATAATAAAGGTGGCGCAGTTCTTCCTTAAGTACCCAAAAGCTAACTGTCAAAGCCCGAGGCCGGACTACCAACACCAGATCGGCTCCCGGTGTCAGCATTGGCAAGAGCTGACGGTGCACTTCTTTCACCCGCCGCCGGATTAAATTTCGCTTAACGGCCTGACCAACTTTTTTTCCGACAGTAAATCCAATACGCAGGCCCTGCCCGGGCCGCGGCAGCACATATAATACCAAATAACGGCCAACATGAGCTTTACCGTATTTATAAACTGCTTGAAATTCTTTATTTTTAGTTAGCCGTTTCATTTTCACCAGGGCTTTCCTCTTTATCTTGACCCTTGCTAAACATGAGAAAAGGGGCCAGGCCAAAGTTCCTGCCCCGCATAGTCAGGCGGAAAGCCGTTTTCTGCCTTTGGCACGCCGCCGGGCTAGGATCCTACGCCCGCTCCGGGAGCGGTTACGAGCCCTAAAACCATGAGTTTTTTTTCTGTACCTTCTACGCGGTCGGTATGTTCTTTTCATCTAGTATTTTCTCCCCTTCTCATTCTTTTTCCTGCTTTCTATCAGAAAAATTATACTTGAGCCCTTATCCTACTGTCAAGCAAACCAACCCAACCCCAGGCCAGTCGAAAAATCCACACCCCTCAGTTGCTTGCCTGTGGATATCTATGTTATTATGATGCTGTCCCTGTCAAAAACATCCTCCCATACCAGAAATTTTTCCCCACTTTTTGCAGGTTTATACACAGGCTGTGGATAAACCTGTGTATAAGTTGTATTGTTAGCTACAATCAGGCCCCGGTTGACTTTTTTTCGATCGCTTCTGTTCGTTTCGGCCGAGGTTTTGTTGATAATAAACGGGCGTCAACTTAAATAAAGGAGGTGAAAACCTGGTTTAAGGCACCTGCCGCCGACAAAGTAAGGGGGCCGTGCCGCCTGTTATTCGGACAGGCATAAAAACCAGGAAAAGCTATTGCCCCAAGCTGCACATGAATTGTGGCAGCGCGCTTTGGGTTTGATGGAGCAGGAATTAGGCCGTACCAGTTATGATAATTGGTTGCGACCGACCCGTGCTGTTGCTATAGTCGGAAATAATTTGTTAGTGGCCGTCCCTAATCCCTATACCCGTGAATGGCTCGAGACCTCCTACTCCAGCCTGATTACCCGCGCGCTCAAAGAAATCGGCGCTGCCGAGCTGCAAGTACATTATCTTATTCCCGGCGATGATGAGCCGACAGCAACCCAAACTGTAGCCCTTCCGGAACCTATTATAGATGAACGGCCATCTCTTAATCCCAAATATACTTTTGATACCTTTGTCGTCGGCAACAGCAACCGGTTTGCCCATGCCGCTTCATTGGCTGTTGCTGAGACCCCTTCCCGGGCTTATAATCCACTTTTTATTTACGGCGGTGTCGGGCTGGGCAAAACACATTTAATGCATGCCATCGCCCATCATATCCTCGATAAATCACCGCTTAACCGGGTAGTGTACGTATCTTCGGAAACTTTTACCAATGAACTGATCAATTGTATTAAGGATGACCGCATCAACCAGTTTAGGGCCAAATATAGGGAAAAGGATGTACTATTGATTGATGATATCCAATTTTTAGAAAACAAGGAGCGAACTCAGGAAGAGTTTTTCCACACTTTTAATTCCCTATATGAGGCCAGCCGCCAAATTATTGTTTCCAGCGACCGGCCGCCCAAGGGTTTATCCACCTTGGAAGACCGGCTCCGGTCACGGTTTGAATGGGGGCTTATCACCGATATCCAGCCGCCTGATTTGGAAACAAGGGTAGCTATTTTACGGAAAAAAGCTCAAATGGAAGGGCTTTCGGTTCCTGACGAGTCGCTTGAGTATATAGCAATTAGGATCGTCAGTAATATCAGGGAATTGGAAGGTGCGTTGACCCGGCTGCTGGCCTATGCCCAACTTCATGCTGCCCCAATCACGATGGAGTTGACTGAAGCCGCCCTCCAAAATATATTGCCGGAGAAAAAACCGCGCCCAATTACCATAGCGCGTATTCAAACTTTGGTAGCTAAAGAATTTGACTTAAAACCCGAGGATTTATGCGTTAAAAGGCGGACCCGTAATCTGGTCGTACCGCGGCAAATTGCTATGTATCTGTCGCGGGAACTTACCGATGCTTCTTTACCCAAAATAGGGGATGCTTTTGGTGGACGCGATCATACCACCGTGATGTACAGCTGTGACAAAGTAGCCTCGGAACTAGAAAAAAACGGCGAGCTCCGCAGCCTGTTGGATCGGCTTATTACGACCTTGCAAGATAAAGCATCCCCATAATTGGGGATAAGTATTGGTAAAAAAACTTATCCTCAATCTGCGCACACTTATTCCCCAGCTTTTTGCGGTTTATCCCGGGCTCAAAGCCGCTATTTCTTGAGTAATTGATGTTTTTCCTTGTTATCCACAAGCCTTATTACTACTACTAAGTATTTTATAACCTTTATTTAGTTATCTTCCTAGTTATAAAGCTTGTGGAAAAAATAATGTTCCTTACTTGGGGAGGAATTTAAGATGGAATTTACCGCCACTAAAGAAGCGGTCCTTTTAGCAGCACAAAATGTACTGCGGGCTGTACCGGTAAAACCGATGCAGCCAGAACAGGGGAGCATTTTGCTCAGTGCAGAAGAAAATGGAATTATCTTAGCGGGCACAGATTCAGAACTGGGTATAAAATGTTGGTCCACAGCCCAGATTATTACTGAGGGGGAAGTATTGCTTCCCGGCCGTTATTTTGTCAATGTACTCCGGCGGTTGCCGCCGGGCCCGTTTTCTGTAAAAAAAGAACCGGAAACAGAACACATATTTATTCAGGCCGGGGCCTCGAACTTTAAGTTACTTACCATAGTGGGGAAATTTCCTCCCTTAGAGCCGGAACAAAAGACAGTGATGGCTACGGTACCTGAGTTAGCACTGCGCAGCGGCATTAATAAGGTGGCGTTTGCAGCGGCGAGGGACGGCTTAAGACAACTTTTAAACAGTGTGCTCTTGTCGGTTGGAGAAAACAAAATACGGCTGGTAGCCACCGATGGTCACCGCTTGGCTATAACCGAGGCCTTAGAGGCTGGCGATGATGATACTACCGATTATTTAGTTCCGGTGCGTTGTTTGGAAGAAGTGTCGCGTATTTTTTCCGGCGAGGAACAAGTAGAAATAGTGGCATCGGGCAAGCAGATAGTTTTTCAAGCTACTAAAGCCAGGGTAATTTCCCGCCTGGTGGAGGGAAAATATATGCCCTATGAAAGCGTCATCCCCACTGATTTTGCCTGGCAGGCGGTCGTAGACCGGGATGAATTATTGGCCGCTTTGGAACGGGCCCAAGTATTTTGTTCTGAAAATGAAAATAATGCGGTAGATATTAAGTTGACGGCTACCGGAGTCGGAATCTTTGCCCGCAGTGCCAAAATAGGTCACTTGGAAGATTTGGTGGATGGGGAAATAAAAGGCTCAAACCTAGAAATATCTTTCAATGTGAATTATTTAATCGAACCGCTCAAGGTACTTGAAGCGGAAAAAATATTATTGGAATTCAGCGGGGTAGACAGTGCAGCTCTCCTTAGTCCCTTTGGCTCTCAAAGTTACCGCTATCTGGTGATGCCGATCACTACCAGGGCTGTATCGTGAGGCGAGGGGTGTGCAATTAAAACAACTAAACTTGGTTAATTTCCGTAGCTGGGACGAATTTATTTTCAAACCGGCTGCCGGCCTAAATATATTTTGCGGGGGCAACGCCCAAGGCAAAACCAATCTATTAGAATCAATCTTTTTTTTGGCCACCGGGACATCCTTTCGCACCTACCGGGACCAGGAGATGGCCCATCGGGGCGCATCGGCTTTTGCGGTCGGAGGTCAGGTGCTGGCCGCAGCCGGGGAGTTTTACCTCGGCGTCAGCTGGACCGAAACTGAGGGAAAAACTTTTACCGTAAACCGGCAAGAACAGCCCCGGTTTGCCGACCTGTTAGGCCACTTGCCGGCAGTGGCGTTTACCCCGGAAGATCTGAGCCTAATTAAAGGGGGACCCCGCCAACGGCGGCAGGCGCTTAATTTCTTACTCCTGCAAACCGACCGTTCTTATTATTTTTATCTGCGGGAATTTAACCGTGTTTTAGGCCAGCGAAATAGCCATCTGAAAAGATCTCGGCCAAGCCCGGGAAACGAATTATTACTTTTAAGCTGGGATGAACAACTGACCCAGCCGGGGGCAGAGCTTATGGTCCGGCGGCAACGGGCCCTAGCAGCTATGGCCCCCTGGATCAAGGAATATAATTTTCGGCTCGGCAGCCGGAAAGAACTTTCGGTTTTCTACCAACCCGATCTCGCTTTAAAACCGGGTTTTGATCTGCCTTCAGCTAGGGAAAAATTCAAACAACAGCTGCTCCAAAACCGCAAGGATGAATGGCGCCGCCGGCTAACTTTATCCGGCCCTCAGCGCGATGAGATACAAATCTTACTCGATAATCAAGAAATTAGGAACTTTGGCTCCCAGGGCGAGCAAAGATTGGCTACGTTGGCCTGGAAATTAGCTGAAGCAAAATACATTAAAGAACACACCGGGCAGGATCCAATTTTACTGTTGGATGATGTCTATTCTGAACTGGATGTAGAGCGGCGCCGGTTTTTGACCGAACAAGTAAACCGCTCTGAGCAGACATTTATTACCACGGCGGAACCAAAAGAAAACTTACCTTCAAGTTCGGCTGCAGTTTGGCAGGTAACGTTAGGTAATATCGAGCGTTTACAGTAGAGAAAGGGGCAGCAGCATGTTCCTACACATCGGCGGGGACACCAGTATTTCCATAAAGGATATTATTTTTATTTTAGATTTAGCTAGCGCTGCTTTGGGCGCGCCGACGAGGGAGTTTATCGAAACTAGCCAGCGCGAAGGGCTGGTGACCACAGTCAATCACAAGGAACCTAAATCGCTGATCGTGACAACGGAACGAATTTATTTATCGGCGATTTCGTCTTTGACCCTGTTAGGCCGATCGCGCCTGGTTGTGTAACATTAAGTTAATGGGAATACTGGCTAAGTAAGCGTGGATATCCGGGCGGCTGAGCAAATAAGCCGCCTTTATTGTGGGTTATCTTTTCCTTATGGTATAATTATGATCGTGAACAAAGATAAAACAAAGAAGTATAACCGAGGAAAGGGGTGCACCATTGGCCCATAATAGTAACAACAATGTACGCTATGATGCTGGGCAAATCCAAGTATTGGAGGGGCTGAAGGCTGTTAGGCTACGTCCTTCCATGTATATTGGTAGTACCGGGCCGCGCGGTTTGCACCATTTAGTGTACGAAGTGGTGGATAACAGCATCGATGAAGCTCTGGCCGGATTTTGTACCGAAATCGAGGTTACCCTCCATCGGGACCAAATGGTAGAAGTGAGCGATAATGGCCGCGGCATTCCGGTAGAAACCCAACCTCAAGTAGGCCGGCCAGCTGTAGAAGTAGTGCTTACGATGCTTCATGCCGGAGGTAAATTTGGTGGGGAAGGGTACAAAGTTTCCGGCGGTCTTCACGGGGTCGGGGTAGCGGTGGTAAATGCGCTGTCTGAGTGGCTCGAGGTGGAAGTGCGCCGCGATGGGCATATTTACCAACAGTCATACAGCCGGGGAAAAGCCTCTGGAGATCTGAAGATAGTAGGCGCAACTAAGAAAACCGGGACTACGATCAGGTTTATTCCGGATAGTAAAATATTTAAAGAGCGAAAATTTTCCTTCGATACCTTAGCTCAGCGCTTTCGGGAATTGGCCTTCCTCTGCCAAGGGTTGAAGATCAGCCTCAAAGATGAAAATAGCGGCAAGGAAGTTGAATACCAGTTCGAAGGTGGTATCGTGGAATTTGTCCGCCATTTGAATAAAAATAAAGATACCTTGTTTGATCCGCCGATACATTTTGTCCGGGAACGCTCCGACGCTATTTGCGAGATTTCGCTACAATATAACAGCGGCTATACGGAAAACATACTTACTTATGCCAATAATATTCATACCCAGGAAGGCGGTACCCATGAAACGGGATTTAAAAGCGCTTTAACCCGGGCTATTAATGAATATGCGCGCAAAATTGGCACCCTAAAAGAAAATGATCCAACTTATAGCGGCGATGATGTGCGCGAAGGTCTGGTAGCGGTGGTGAGTGTTAAACTGACCGAACCTCAGTTTGAAGGCCAGACTAAGACTCGCTTAGGCAATACCGATATCCGTGGTTTTGTCGATAGCATGGCCAGCGAGGAGATAGGCTTGTTTCTCGCCGAAAATCCGGCCATAGCCAAACGGATAATTGATAAAGTCGTAGCAGCGTCCCGGGCTCGGGAAGCTGCCCGCCGGGCTCGGGAACTTACCCGGCGCAAAAATGCCCTTGAAGTTTCATCGTTGCCGGGTAAATTAGCCGATTGTACCGAACGAAATCCGGAACATTCGGAACTGTTTATTGTTGAAGGTGATTCAGCTGGCGGTTCGGCCAAACAAGGTCGGGACCGGGCTTTTCAGGCTATTTTGCCCTTAAGGGGCAAGATTTTGAATGTGGAAAAAGCGCGGCTAGACCGAATTTTGGCCAATGCTGAGATCAGGGCTATTATTACTGCTTTGGGTACGGGGATAACCGATGAATTTGATCTTGATAAAGCCCGCTACCATAAGGTGATTATTATGACCGACGCCGATGTTGACGGCGCGCATATCAGAACCTTAATTTTGACTTTTTTCTACCGCTATATGCCCAAATTAATTGAAGCCGGCTATGTTTACATCGCTCAACCGCCGCTATATCTGATCCGCAAAGGGCAAACGATGGACTATGTTTACGATGACCACAAATTGGAAGAGGCCCTGCAACGGATCGGCCGCGGCAATATTGCCATCCAGCGTTTTAAGGGTTTGGGTGAAATGAATGCCGATCAGCTCTGGGAGACGACTATGGATCCTCAAACGAGAACACTGCTACAGGTGACCATAGAGGACGCGTTGGAGGCCAACACTATTTTCACTACCCTAATGGGCGATAAAGTACAGCCGCGACGAGAATTTATCGAAGAAAATGCCCGGCTGGTACGGCATCTCGATGTTTAGAAAGGGCGGGGCTGATGACTGATACGTTTGTAGACCGGGTTATTCCGGTAAAAATTGAAGAAGAGATGAAACAATCATATTTGGATTATGCTATGAGTGTGATTGTGGGCCGGGCTTTGCCAGATGTGCGCGATGGGCTAAAACCGGTGCACCGGCGTATTCTTTATGCTATGCGAGGGTTGGTGATGACGCCGGATAAGCCGTACAAAAAATCAGCCCGGCTGGTGGGAGAGGTGCTAGGTAAGTATCATCCCCACGGAGATGCGGCTATCTACGACGCCATGGTACGTCTGGCCCAAGAGTTTTCCAGCCGCTACCCGCTGGTGGACGGCCACGGGAATTTTGGCTCCATCGATGGTGATTCAGCGGCCGCTATGCGGTATACTGAGGCCCGTATGTCACGCCTGGCTCTGGAGATGCTGCGCGATATCGATAAAAACACCGTAGATTTTATCCCCAACTTTAATGAGGAGTTTGAGGAGCCGGCAGTGCTTCCGGCCCGTATTCCTAATTTGCTGATCAACGGCTCGGCTGGAATAGCGGTCGGGATGGCAACCAACATTCCACCGCATAATCTGGGCGAAGTAATAGACGCCTTGGTGATGCTGATCGAAAAACCAGACTCTTCTATCGGCGATTTGATGGGGGCCGTAAAAGGGCCTGATTTTCCCACCGGCGGGCTGATCATGGGCCGGCGCGGTATTAAAGCTGCTTATACTACCGGCCGCGGATCGATAAAAATGCGGGCAGCAGCTAAAATCGAGGAGTTAAAGGGCGGCCGTTACCAAATCATCGTTACCCAACTACCTTACCAAGTGAATAAGGCCCGGCTGATCGAAAAGATAGCCGAGCTAGTTAGGGAGCGGCAGCTAGAGGGGATCAGCGCCCTGCGTGATGAATCCGGCCGAGAAGGGATTCGGATTGTAATCGAGTTACGCCGGGATGCTAATCCGCAAATTGTGCTCAATCGGTTATATCATCAGAGCCAGCTGGAGATGACTTTTGGGGTTATTATGCTGGCCTTGGTGGATGGCAAGCCGGAAGTATTAAACCTAAAGCAGATGTTGGGTCATTATTTAGACCACCAGCGTGAAGTAATAGTGCGGCGGGCCCAGCATGATTTGGAAAAAGCTGAAGAGCGGGCCCATATCTTAGAGGGCCTGCGGATTGCCCTCGATCATATCGATGAAATAATCGCCTTGATTAGATCCTCGCGAGGTACGGAGGCTGAACTTAGGACTAGCTTGATGGAAAAATTCGGGCTTAGCGAAAAGCAGGCTCAGGCTATTTTGGATATGCGCCTTAAGCGCTTATCCGCCCTGGAGCGAGATAAAATTGACAGCGAATACAAAGAACTGCTGATGACGATCGAGCACTTACGCTCGCTGCTGGCTAGCCCAGCTATGATCGATCAGGTCATTAAAACAGAACTGCTCGAGATCAAAGAAAGATTTGCTGATCACCGGCGGACCCGTATCACCGGCGAAATGGGAACTTTGGCAGCTGAGGATCTGATCCCGGAAGAAAAAATTGTAGTAACATTAACAGCGGAATCTTATATAAAACGGCAGCCTGTGACCACCTATCGCAGCCAGAGGCGGGGCGGCCGGGGGATTTTAGGTACCGGTACCAAAGACGAGGACGGGGTACAGCATCTGCTTACGGTCAACAATCACGACTGGGTTTTATTTTTTACCAATTACGGCCGGGTACATCGAATAAAGGGCTATAAAATCCCGGAGGCCGGCCGACAAGCTAAAGGGATACCGTTAGTCAATATTATCGCTTTGGATGCTGGCGAACAGGTTACGGCCGTTTTAGGGGTGCGTGATTTTGATGAGGGTGGCTATTTAGTCATGGCCACGCGCCAGGGTACGGTTAAAAAGACAGCTTTGAGCGAATACGATACGGCTCGCCGCGGCGGGCTCCAAGCTATTACCCTGGCTGAGGATGATGAACTGATTTACGTACGAAAAACCGATGGCCAGCGAGAATTGCTGCTGGGAACGCGGGCCGGTATGACTATCCGTTTTTCAGAACAAGAAGTCCGGCCCATGGGCCGGTTGGCTCAGGGGGTACGCGGTATTAGGCTTGATCTCGGTGATGAGGTGGTAAGTTTGGATGTTGCCCTGGCCGAGGCGGACTTGCTCATGGTATCCACCAACGGCTACGGGAAAAGAACCCCACTGGCGGAATTCCGGCCCCAGAGGCGGGGAGGAAAGGGTCTTATCGGCATCCGGGCTTCCAAACGCAACGGGCCTGTAGTGGAGATGCGGGTGGTGCGGGAGGATGATGATCTTATGCTGATAACCGCCGGTGGAGTTATTATCCGTATTGCAGCCCGCGATATACCACGGCAAAGCCGAGCGGCTCAAGGCGTGACCATAATGCGGCCGGATGATAATGATAAGGTGGTCGCCCTGGCTCGGGTGATCGATTAAAACAAGCTGCCGCCGAACCTTAGGGCTAAATTCCCACAAGGCAGGATATGCTAGCGGTAACCCGTTAGCAAAGGAGGAGCAAAAATAGCAAAGTTGGAATTTAAGTATGGGCAGCTACGGATCCCAATACCGTTTCCGTTGGAGCTAACGCGTTTAACCGCAGCCCTGACAGAGGCCGGGTATCAGGTTCGAACTGAATCCGGGGAGACTACCAGCCAGGGCTGGGGGGAGGATTATGACCGGGAAGGATACTATCCTTACTGGGTTTACGAAGATGACGGGATCTGGTTTTTTGCCTTTTCGCCGGAGGATTATCGGCCGGGAATAGATTCCTGGCAGGCTTATGCCGGGCCGGAGGCCCAGGCCGAATTGGACCGGTGGTGGCCGTATTTAGAAGCAGCGCGGAAAGTGTAAAACCGGGGACTGTGGTCCAGCACAACTTTATTTTGGAGGGGGACGGAGAAATGAAGAAGACTATGACAACTGTGGCTGGCCTGATGGCTTTGTCGGCCCGAACAGCGCCCAAAGCAGCAGGCAAGGATTTTGTCGCGATTGAAGTAGTTGAAGGCGAGGATCTTGACCGTTTGGCTGAGGAAATGATTAAATACGGTCAAGAAACAGGGAAGAAAAACTGGGATCGAGATGGTGAAAACGTACGCCATTCGGATGCGGTGCTGTTGGTAGCACTGGCTAATTCACAGGTTACCGGTTTAAATTGCGGGGCCTGTGGCTTTAAAACCTGTGCTGAACTGCCGGCGGCGGCCGCAGGGCCGGAATTTGCAGGGCCGCTTTGTGCCTGGCGCCTGCTTGACCTGGGGATCGCGATCGGGTCTGCAGTTAAGACCGCCAGCATCTTAAATGCAGATAACCGGGTTATGTACCGGGTGGGAGTAGCTGCTCGGAGACTGGGGCTGCTAAAAGGGGAAATAGTAGTCGGTATTCCCATTTCAGCCAGCGGTAAAAGCATCTATTTTGACCGCTAGACCGGCAAAGCTGGGGGCCGGAAAACATAACTATTGGGCCAAAAAGGCTGCCCTAAGGCAGCCTTTTTGATGCTAGCTATTGTTCAGATAACGCTTAAGCTTGGGCAGAGCATCCTGATAATTTTTAAATGGGATAAAAGGAATTTCTTGCCGGGATAAAAACTGGGCCAAATAATCTTTGGCAAAAACGACATCGGCTGATCGGGCCGCGCAGCGGTCGGTATAACCATCGCCAAAATAAATAATTTTATAGCCGCTGGTTTTTAATTGTCTAAGGTGGTAAGTTTTGCAGCAACCGCAGCGGTGGCAATTGAGTAGGCCATGGTGGGGGAATAAAGGTATGGCGGTTGTATTTTCTATTACCAACTGATTGGCGATACGCGGTATCCAGTCTAACCCTTCTTTTTTTAAGATGCGATCAATATAATAATGGTAGCCGTCGCTCAAAATAAGGACGGGTAATCCCCGATCGGCAAATAAAGATGCAGCAACACCAAAGTAAGGATCAAGTTCAAATTGGAGCACAAAATCAGCCAAGTCTTGGTCGGAGACCTGCATTCGGCCCAAAACTTGTTCGTAAGCATCTTTGGCGGTCAGCCGGCGGCCGGAGATAAAGGCATCGACGTCGGTCCAACAATTGGGCCCAACGAAATGTTTAGCCATGGCATCGCCCACATCAGTCATACTGGCTGTACCATCAAAATCGGATATCAATGCCCAGTTGGCCACCAAAACACCTCCGTAAAAATCTGTCTTGGTGCTAACTTTACCGCAACAGCCAAAGTTTAGTCAAGGGGAAGATGTGCTGACCCCGGCCAAAAAAGGTAATAGTCAGCCCCAGCACGAATATTAACAACTGGGCTACTGCAATCCGTCCAAACCAAAGGGAACGGGGTGAGACTATGATTCTTATTGCTACCTCTGGCTATTATTATAATGATTGGCAAGGAGTATTTTACCCGCCTGAGCTGCCGCCGAACCAGCGCCTGAAGTATTATGCTGACCGGTTCCCTTTTGCCGAAATTAACGCTACTTATTACCGGCAACCAACCGCGAAAATGTTCGCCCGGATGCTGGCACAAACTCCGGATTCATTTCGTTTTGTGGTCAAAGCCTATAAAGGCTTAACCCACGAGCGACAAGACAGCGCCGAATTTCTTACTTTTTTGACCGGGCTGCGCCCGTTGGTAGAAACGGATCGCTTGATTTGCATACTAGCCCAGTTTCCATACAGCTTCCATAATACCAAAGAAAATCGAGACTATATCGAATGCCTGCGCGACCGTCTCGCCGGGCTGCCGGTGGCAGTAGAGTTTAGAAACCAAAATTGGGCTCAGACAGGTACTTTCGAACTACTGTCCCGGCATGGCTTGGCTTATGTGGCTGTAGATGCACCGCGGTTAAAAAACCTGATCCCTCCGCTGGCCCATGCTACTTCCGACTTTGCCTATGTCCGTTTTCACGGACGTAATACAAAAAAATGGTATCAGCATCAACAAAGTTTTGAACGCTATGATTACACCTATAAGAAAAAAGAGCTGGCGGCGTGGGTGCCAAAACTTAAAGCCTTAGAACGGGCTACTAATGTTGTATATACTACCTTTAATAACCATTATCAGGGTCAGGCAATAGCTGCTGCTCGTGATTTGGCCCTATTGCTAGGGCAAAGAAGCAACCGGCAGGATAGTATTAACGGGGTGGTAACAGAACAAAACCAATGTTTTAGCAAACAGCTTGACCTGCCGCTATTCAATGATGGAGCATAACAGATGTATACAGATGTATTTGGTTATGTTTTAGCACTAAGTGCATAAATGGCATATTATGACCTCAGAGGGCAGTTTATGCGCCTTGATCTGGTAAGCAGCAGATGATAAACTTGGATACGTTCTTAAGCACTGAGGCAGTTGCTTAAGCTGCGAACCTAAGCGATGCTTGACACATGCTGCCGATTGTGCTAAGATATTAAAGCCGCCGGGGGAGATCCCGCCGGCACAGATCCTTGACAACTGAACAGAGGTAAAGAACTACAAGCGCAAGCGGTTTAGAGCTGGGATAGCAAAGCAGAAGCTTACCGGTTGTGGGAACAACCGGCGGAGATAATAATTCGGAGAGTTTGATCCTGG
>JAAZKX010000021.1 GCA_012799605.1 Bacillota bacterium
ATATAACACTCCTTTGCCCTGGGTGTCCTTGCATGACATCCAGGGCCTTTTTCATGAGATCTCCTTTCTCATGTCGCCCCTGTAAGTCCTTCCTTGTTGCTTTGCCTACTTAAATATTACACTCCCCTCAAATAGCAGCAGTCGCTAATCCTGATCGTGCTTTTCAAACCAAGCGGCCAAAGCATCTGCTAGACAGCTGGCTCCCAATTTGGCTTCTTCTAAGCTATTTTGCTCGCCACCAATTTCGATTAACATCAGCCGGGGATGAAGGTGTTGGTTGAACCGCGCTGTATCAATTTTAATGCCTCTTGACAGCCCGGGGAACAGCTCTTCTAGCTGTTCTTGTAATTCCTGGGCAAAAGTATGGTTTTGATGCCAATTGGGATGGGTTAATCCCAGCCGATCCGTACCTACTATCATGTACACACGCCCTGCCGGCTGCCCATCTATTTCGGCCGTGGTCAGGTCACGGGACTTTGCTTTGTCCTTGCTTGGGGCATCGCGGTGAATATCTAAAATAACATCCAGTTTCGGGTTCTCGCGCAGCAAGCTGTTGATAGTATCGCCAGACCGGAGATAAGCCTCACGAAAAACGTGGGCATCGTGGATTGTTGTATTATGGATGACGCCGATACCGTGTTCCTCGATTTTTTGGGCCAACACCCGGCCAACAGCTACAATGCCTGCTTCCTGACCATAGGTATGGGTATTTCCGGACGAGGGGACGTAATCCTCAGACGTATGAGTATGGTATATGGCCACCCTGGGCGGGCCCTCCGCTTTTTGGGGTGCCGGCTGCGTCTTTTGTTCCTGTACCGATACTGAAGCTGCTTGCAGCCCGGTCAAAGCTTCATCAATCTGGCTTTTATTGGCCCCAGTCGACCGTTCGCTCCCTCGCGCCACCAACTGCTGGAACCAGCCTAGCTCTGTCTGGACTAAGTTTATCGGCTTCAAATCGACCCCAAGCCCGGTGGAATTCAAGCTCAACCAAGGAATAAGTTTGGTAGTGGCGGCAGGTTGGAAGGGCAAATACCGGCTGGGAAGTGGCAGCTCTTCACTTATAATCCGGACAAAATCCAAATTATAATGCCCGAGCACTTGAAGAAAAAGCCCCGACCTAGACAAGTTTCCACCCCCGGGCGCAAACACAGGTGCCGTCTGAGGAATCAAATTCAAGTAGGGCCACTTAAAGACAGCAATGCTTACCAGGCAAAAGCCGACTGCCACCAGCAAGACGCCTTTGATCAGGGGCAGACCCTGCCGCCCACGTTTAATAATCATCCGCCAATACACCAACTTCACCTCTTTGATCCTGCGTCTGACCGAACCTGCTGGTTGCATTGCCAACTCCATATACTAAAAGCGTATTCAGATTACAAACATTTTAGACTTACGGCGATTCCCAGCCGAAGGCGTGCCCTACTGTTTGGGTCTGTAACGTCGGTAATCCAGCCGTTGTTTCAGCCGAAAAATCCGCTATCTTGCTTTTGCTTTGGGTACATGGTACAATGTGCTAGTAAGTTTGCCGGTCTGCTGCTACCAAGTTAGGGAGGTGAAGCTGTGGCCAACATTAAATCAGCCCGTAAACGGGCCTTGACCAGTGAAAAAAGACGTCTCAGAAACAGTATGCTCAAATCGCGCATTCGTACTGCTGTGCGGCGCTTTCATGAAGCCCTGGCTGCCGATAATCCTGAACAAATCAAGCAGCGTTTAAGCAGCGCCTTCAGCATTATTGATAAAGCAGTGGTTAAGGGAGTAATTCATAAAAATAAAGCAGCCCGCCACAAAGCGCAGTTGTCGCGCAAGTTGAATTCTGTCTCCTAAGCTGCCGCAAAATAGTCTTTACTTATTAAAAAATGAGGCCCTGACGGGCCTGCGGTTACGATAATAAAATCACCTCTTCGAGCACCAGCTTAGCCGGTAAGCCGGTGCTTTTTAGTTTCCAGTCGGCTGTCGCCAGCCTCCGAACCAAATCATGTAGTTCGTTCCAGCTAAAGCGCTGGCTTTGGGCGACAGCTTTCCGGGCCACATACGGATGCATCTTCACTTCTTTCGCTACCAGCTGGGAGGCTACCCCCCGTTCAACAGCTGCTTTGGCTAATCCCACCATCCGAACCTGGTGGGCTAGCAGGCCGACTAAACTTATCGGTTGTTCGCCCTGTAGCAAGAGCTCAGCCAATACCGATAAAGCCAGCTCCTGATTTTTAGCCAGCACGGCATCAGTTAGGGCAAACACCCGGCTTTCCCTGGATTCCGGGACCAGAAGTTTGATTTGGCTTCGGCTGACAGGCTCGCCATCTTTTGCATAGGCTGCTAGTTTTTCTAGCTCCTGCTCCAGTTGGGCCAGGCTCCAGGCTACACGTTGGTTTAAATAAGAAAGAGCGCCGCGTTCCCAGCTCAGCCCCAATTCTTGCCCCCGCCGCCTGATCCACTGCTCCCGTTCGCGGCCACTAAGATACGAAAATCTCACCAATTCCCCCTTTTGGGCCACAGCTTTAGCCACCTTGGTCCGCTTATCGATATCGCCTTCGAGACATAATACTAGACACACGGCTGGAGAGAGAGACTCAATTATTGAAGGCAACCGTTCCCACAAATCAACTGCCTGCCTAGCCGCTGATTTTTTTTTGCTAGCCGCAGGGTTTAAGCCTCTGACTACTACCAATCGACGGCGAGCTAGCCACGGGGCCTGGGCCACAGCAGCTGCCAGCCGCGAGCCATCGATAGCAGCTGCATCTACCCGCTCACTATTTAAAGCCTTCAATTCGCCCAATTGCAGCGCCTTTTCAATTTTAGCTACTGTCTGTTGGATTAGATATCTCTCTTCCCCGGCCAATAGGTAACACGGCGCAACTTGTTTTTCCTCCAGCTGCCGCCATACTTCCTGCCATCTCATGACTAATCCCCCCTATTTCGGGCCTGGGTAGTAATCACAATTTGCTGCCCGTTGCTTTCTACCCGGACTTGTCCGTCTTCGTCAGTGCGAAGAACAAGGGCACCGCTGGCTAAAAGCCGCTCTAACGTGGATGGGCTCGGGTGGCCAAAATTGTTTTTTCCTACCGAAATTACTGCCAGCTCCGGTTTTAGCCGTTCCACAAATTCCTCACTGGTCGCCGTTGCTGCACCGTGATGAGCCACCTTCAGCACATTAACCGGGCCAGGAAATTCACGCTGGAGCAGATACTGCTCAGCTGGCTGCCCGGCATCGCCGGTAAATAAAAAACCGCATTGGCCGTGGCGCAGATAGACAACCAATGAATTGTCGTTTTGAGCCTCAGCGGAGATTATCGGGTCCGAGGGAGGGCTGAGTATAGTAGCTTCAACGCCAGCACCCAGATCAACCTTCGTTCCCGTACTGCCGGTATACAAAGGAATTCCCCGCTGCTCAAGTTCCCGCCGGACAAGCTCAGCCCCTGGGCCTTCAAATGAAGCTGGCGCTATTACGGCTCCGACCGGCATACTGCTCAATATGGCCGGGGCACCACCGGTGTGATCAAGATCGCCGTGGGTCAGGAACATGAGTTCCAATCGATGAACGCCCTCCGATCTTAGGTAGGGCAGCACAATGCTTTCACCAGCATCCCAGATGCCTCGACCGGTACTCACTCTGGGGCCGGTGTCGATAAGGGCCGCCTGACCCGAAGGCGTGCGAATTAAAATGGCATCCCCTTGGCCTACTGCCAAAAAATCTACCACCAATGATGACGTTACCGGGCTTAACCAAGTAACAAAGAGCAACACCGCCGCTACGGTTACAAACAGGCTTCGACGCAGCCACACCCGACCGTAATCCAAACGAAAAACAAGCGGTGCTGCCAAAATTAGTAAATAATAAACAGCTATAAACAACAGCGGCGGTTTGCGTACATAAACAAATGCTCCCGGAATACTAGCAAAGAGGCGGGCTAAAGAAGTAAGTGCTACCAGCACTGCTCCGGCTGCCCCCAGGATCAGTTTGCCGGCAGCCGCATACAGGCTACCGGCCGCTAACCCGAATAAACTGAGGCTGAGCGCTAGACCAGCCAACGGGATAGCAACAACACTGGCCACAAAACCGATCAAGGACACGCCGCTGAAATAGTAAGCGGTCAGAGGCCATGTAAACAGCTGGGCTGCGGCTGAAACTGCTATCGGTATCCCAAGCCGATACCGGCCGGCAATCAACTCTATTAGCCAAAAGCCGAAATACAAGATGCCGCCGGCGGCAGCAAAAGATAACTGGAATCCGACCTCAAATAAGTTCGAGGGGTTTACCAAAAGCAGTGTCAGCGCCGCTGCAGCCAGAGCGACCAAGGAATTACGCGGCCGGCCGGTGCTTAGCCCCAGTAGCCCCAGCAAAAACATGATGCCAGCCCGGACTGCCGAAGGGGTAAAGCCGGCCAAAGCAGTGTAGATTAAAATTATCAGGACAGTTAAAATACCTTGACCGCTAAATGGCAAGCGCAGTAGCCGCGCCAATTTTAACGCCAACGCTGCGACCAGGCCCACATGGACACCAGATACAGCCATCAAGTGAACTATCCCGCTAGCCGTAAAAAAATTCATTGTTTCCGGATCAACCGATTGACGCTGCCCTAAAACCAGGGCCTTAAGAAGCGCTGCCTCAGAAGAAGGCAGTAAGGTAGCAGTTTGCATAAAGCGCCTGCGCAACCCAAAAAGCGGCTCCAATAGCGGCGATCCCCTATTTTCACCCACGCGTTGAATCGAATTTGGCGCTGAGGCAACGATTTGGTAAAAAATACCGCGCCGTTCCAAATAGGCCTGGACATTAAACTGGCCAAAATTTGCTGCAGCCCGGGGGCGCGTCAGCCGGCCTTTAACCTGTACCACGTCGCCGTATTTATAAGTGTCACCTTCTGCCCGCAAATCCCGCAATTGCACCCGGCCTACAGCAGGGTGCAGCCTATCTGGACCCAGCTTCTGTACCGCCAACACATAACTGGCACCCGCTGCTGTAGGTTCGGCCTCGCCGACCACAACCCCTTCTACCAGCACAAATTGGTCGGCATAGGGGGCTAATTCATCCACATGAATGTTGGCCGCTGCCATTCTCAAGGCCCCGGCCAAAACTGCCAGCAATAAAATAGAAACAGTGGCAGCTTTGTGCTTGCGCCGCCCGATGGCCCAAATAGCAATCGCTGTTGCGGTGATAGCAAAAGTTAGCCATAAATGAAAAGGTAGCCGATCATAAATAAGTATACCCGTAGCAAAAGCCAGTGTAATAGCGATTAGAGCTGGCATGATGTCGCTCCTTGTGGTCCAGCTAATTAAACTTTCCGTCTGGCTATCTACTTCGACCTGAGCCGGCTATTTCCTCTAATCGTGTCTTAGGTACGGCGGCAAGCGTAGGTTATGAAGGCAAAGCTCAAGTAGCATCGTTTCAGCACCCAGTTCCCATTTTGCTGCCCATGCTTGCGAGCTGGGGCCATAAACAGGCAGAAAATCTAATTTAGCCGCTAAATCGCCTGCCCGGCTAAGATACCGGGCCCATTCTGCTGCTGCTCTGATTTCATCAGCTGCACGATGCTCCTTAATAACTACTAAGCCCTCCAGGCGTGCCGGTAGTCCAGCCACAGAGGTTGTTTTAGGCGGTATCAATGCTACTTTCTGCGGGCCTTTGACGGCCCCAGTCAAAAATCCGTGCTCAATGCGCTTTTGCCGCTCCCACACCATCCGTACTAGCCATGGTTCGGCTGGAGCTAAAAAGGCAGCCTGCCCGGTGAAAAATTCATCTAGACCACTGTATTTGTGTGGGTCGATATTTACAGGCAATAATTTGTCAGCTTGAAGCTGCTGCAGACGGACAGTAGCCAAATCTTCCGCCTGGGCTGGCCAAGCGTTCAAGCCCGCGGACGGTTGATCCAACTGGCGCGGTGCCAACGACAGCAATAATCCCCGAAAGTCAAGACCTGCTAGCACAGATGGCTGTCCCGGCAGTGATGCCAGCTGCTCGCCTATACGCAAAAGATCCTCCCATCCGATCCCTTCAGCCTGCAGCCTTGAACAGGACACCCCGGCAGCCTGAAGCAGGTCTACACTAGCCAAATACAACTGCGGGGACCAAAAGCGAGGCCAGAGGGCAGCCCCGCATTGGAGCTGAAAACTATCTTGCACCAACGGCAGATAGTTTTCTTTTTCTTTTGCGGAGACATAATCGGCTGGCACAAACAGGCTGCAATCGAGATCCAGGTCCAATGATCCCAAGGATAAAACCTGAGGTAAGTCCTGCCGGCGTTGAATAGCTGCTGCTACCTGTTCGCTTTCAGCCCAGGAAAACATGCGCGGTTCAATGGCAATATTAGGGTGAAGCTGTTCGAACTCGTCGATTTTCTGCTGTAGCTCTGTTCGGTAACAGCCCTCGCCCCCAACCGGGCGATCGAAATCCCAATAAATCACTGTATATTGTTTATCCGGTTGGATTTGAGCTTCAGGATCCGGTCGCAGCCTGAGTCTAACGTCGCGCCAACTCCAAATGGCAAGGCTGAGTATTATCACCCCAGCCGCCATAATTAAAATGTTTAGCTGCCTGTGCTTTCTCAGATCAACCCCCCCTTGACCTGTCAGCGTAAACCTAACAGATACAACGAATCCTCGCTAATTTCTCCAGTAGCTTTAAGACCGCGATAACTTTGCCATGCGGCTACTGTTTGGGCTGTCCTGGTGCCATACACACCATCAGCCCGGCCCGGGTCAAAACCCAGCTCCCGCAAGCGCCATTGCAGACAGACCACTTCCTGCCCGATAACGCCTTCTTTAAGAGGTGAATGTAAACAACGATGTATCCGGCTGCTTTTTAGCAATACCGGTGTTCCGATATCCACCCAATCATACAGCTCCACAACGTGGTGGTTAAACATCCGTACACAGCCGGCACTGGCCGCCTGGCCGATCGAATTGGGGTTGTTGGTACCATGGATACCATAGCTACCCCAAGGATTGGACAAGCGAAGCCAGCGTACACCGGTAGCACCATGCCAGCCAGCTCTTTTTTCACATATTTTCCACTCTCCCACCGGAGTCGGGGATTCGTAACGTCCGATCGCTATAGGGTAGAGCTTAAACGGCATACCATCGCTATACACTATTAAAGTTAAGGCATCGATATCGACTAAAATACTTATTTCACCAGCCGGCGGCGGTAGCGAGCCAGCAACAGGCCGGATTTCGGATATAGCCAGGCCAAGCCAGGCTTCGTCATCCATATCACTGCCCGGAGTCAGACCCAGCGCTTTTCGCAGTTTTTGTACGGCCTCAGCTAGCTTAGGCCCATAGACACCATCGGCCGGACCCTGATAGAATCCTAACTTAGCCAATCGCTGTTGGAGTTCCAGCACTGCAGGGCCTTGGCGTGGCGGCGAACTAAAACTGAGCTCGCGAACCTTCTCGCACTTACATAAGTCCTGCTCTTTAAGCGGTAAGGCCGCTACCAGCCGGGCAATAAGTAGCACTAACAGACAACAGATTATAAGCTGGAAACCCCGGTTCATTTTGTCCCCCCCCAAGGCCAACTTTACGGCCCAATAGAATGTATGCCCCAGGCCCTGGGCTTATGAACGGCCATCCCCCGGTACAACAATAAAGCCCTGCCGTTACAAATCGGCAGGGCTTGAACTGGGCCTGGTTAATCTGCCCCTAAAGTAGTTTCCAAAGGAAAAAATAATGCTAGCTCCCGGGCTGCACTTTCAGGCGAATCGGAACCGTGAACAACATTGGCCGTAACCGAAGTGGCAAAATCCCCTCGAATTGTGCCGGGCACAGCTTCTGCAGTAGCGCCGATAAGACGGCGAACCCTGGCAATGGCATCTTTACCGGTTATGATGGCCGCTACCAGCGGGCCGGACGTAATATGATCGAGCAGTTCGGGAAAAAAGGGGCGATCGCGGTGTTCGGCATAATGTTCTACCGCCTGTTTCCGGGTCAGATGCAGTAGCTTCAATCCGGCCAACCTCAAGCCCTGCCGCTCAAACCGCCTCAATATCTCGCCACACAAGCCCCGCTCGACTGCGTCAGGCTTCACCAATACCAGAGTCTTTTCCATCTGCCCTCTCTCCTTCCCGGGTAGCAGCGCTTTGGGTTAAAAATCCCCTGAACACACTGCGCCCCAATTTTCTGTCCATCGCCGTCCATTCTCCGTCTAACGTAGCCGCCCGGTCCAGCAATCCTTGGAAGTGGTTGAGTTCGCAGCTGAGGCAATCGGCTTGATGTAAAGCAAAGGCATTGAGCGTCTTGGGAGGCTGGGGTGACCCCCATTCTTCAATGCCGTGGTGGGCTAAAATCATATGCAACAGCTCTTGTTTTAGCGGGCGGGGGAATTTGCTATTTGAGGCTATAGTTTGTTCTACCAGCCTGGCTCCTAAAACAATATGGCCGAACAGCTTGCCCTCATTGGTTAGGTCAAAAGCCAGGCCTTGCCAGCTATATTCAAATACTTTGCCGCAATCATGTACCAGCGCCCCGGTTAGCAGTAAATCCCGGTTTATATGTTGCGGGTAACGGGCAGCAATAGCGGATGCAAACTCGAATGTTTCCAGGGTATGCTCCAACAGACCGCCCAAATAAGCATGATGAATTACTTTTGCTGCCGGCGCCTCGGTAAAAGCCTGATAGAATCCCGTGTCGTCAAACATAGTTGCCAGCAACTGTCTTAACGGTGCTGACCGGATTTGATCTATCGCCCCAGCCAATTCTTTTTCCATAATAGCACGAGGCCGTGGTGAGCTGGGTAAAAACCAGGCGGGGTCAATTACTTTTTCGTCCGCTGGTTTGATTTCATCGACTACCACCTGCAAATTGCCCCGGTACTGGCCTACGTTTCCTCGAATTTTGACCACCGTCCCGCCGGTTCGCAGCCAGGAAAATATCTTTTCCCCGCCTTCCCACATAATCGCTGGCAACACCCCGCTCCGGTCAGACAGCGTCAACCTTAAAAAGGAACCTTGGCGCCCGCTTTCAGGCCGAAAGGGGTTCAAGGTTACATCGGTGGCAACAAAATAATCATTTATTCGTTCCCCGATTTGTAACGAACCGATATCTCTTTTTTTGGTATCTTCCATTACAATCACCTCGCTTAATGAATTAGCTGGCTTTGAAGCCACAAAAGAGGCAATCGCGGCCAAGCCCAGCGGAATAAATGCTGATAACTCGCTTCGCCCTGCACTACTTGCAGTGCTTTGACAAACCAATCAGCTGAACCTTTAAAGGCTTGGTGCCATAGCCTTGGGCAACGCCGGGCCATTTTATTCAAGCGCAGCGCTCTGTTCAAATCACGGCCGAATTTCTGCCAGCACTTTTTCTGGTACTGGGCCAAATTTCCGGCTGTATAGGGCAACCCTTGTCGCTTCAAGGCCCAAATGACCTGGGCTGCTAGCCGGGCTGAGAGAAAGGCATAGTATAATCCTTCCCCGGTCAGCGGGTCGGCAAATCCGGCTGCATCTCCCACTAACACGAACCCGTCCGCAACTGCCAGTTCCGGTTTTCCCCCAACCGGGATCAGGTGTCCTTGGGGTTGGACCGGGGGCAAATCCAACGAAGTCAGAAAATCAGCCCAGAGAGCCTTTAAATTCCTGCCCCGGCCCCACATTCCTAGCCCTACTGACAGATGGTCGCGTTTGGGAAATATCCAGCCGTAACCCCAGTCAAACAAGCCCCAATGGGTTTCCAAAACCCCCCGGAAGCGATCGCAGTTCACCGGCGGGCGAGGTATATTCGCGCACAAACAAGCCGCCGCTTCATTAAAGCTCCGCTGGCCGCAGGCGCGGGCTACCAAACTGGGGATTCCGTCTGCACCGACCACTAGGGGGGTGCTGTAGGTCGCTTTTTCGGTCTGTACCTGTATCGCCTTCAGATCCGGCTGCAGCGATAGCACCCGTTCACCGGTATGCACAGCGGCACCTGATTCAACAGCCCATTGGAGCAAAAACGCATCCAGTTCGCTCCGGTCCACCGTTAGCACATAGGGCTGTTCAAAACATGTCTCTCGTACACATTCCCCCAGTACTGCTCGAAACACATAACATTTTTCATGCACCAACGACTGGGGTAAGGATAAGCCCAGTGCCGACAAAGCCCGGAGTGTAAGACCCCCGGCACACGGCTTCTCCCGGGGGAAAACCCCTTTTTCCAGCAATAGAACCTCCAAACCCCGATCGGCTAACAGTCCGGCGGTCATAGACCCTGCTGGCCCTCCGCCTACCACAATAACTTCCGCAGCATATGTTTTCATAGCCTTTCACCCCGACATTTCTACTGCGCCCCATAGACCGATTTTGTCCGGCTAGTATCTGTAGCCGATATTAGTTAAATTACCCTGCCGCCCAACTATATATCATGCTATTATAGTATAGAAGCTCCTTTAAAGCCGAACCTGCAGCTTGGGGAAATAAATTCCTATTGGTAGGAGGCAAAAATGAAAGAAAAAACAGCCGTATACATGGCCGCCATTTTAATAGCGTTATCAATTCCCGTTCTTGTCGCCACCTTAGCCACCGAGAGCGTTGCTTTTTCTGAACGTTTTTATCTTAAACAATACGAAACCCTCAAATTAAAACAGGCCACCGGTTTTAGCCCGGACGAGTTTATGCAATTTAGCCGGACCCTATGGGACTATTTTCGCAACCGGATCGCATCCCCCCAGGCGCTCTTTACGGCGCCCCCAAATAGCCCCCAGCCCCTTTACCAAGAACACGAGCTCGCCCACCTAGCCGATGTCCAGTACCTGTTTCAAATCGGCTGGACCGGTCGCAGACTGGCCCTGCTCAGCTTGGCTGGGAGCATCGGGCTACTTTTGATCCTTAACAAAGGTCGATCCGGCCCTACTATTGCCGCTGCAGCCGCCGCCGGCAGCAGCATCGGCATAGCCTGTTTCCTGTTGCTTATGCTCGCAATCTGGTTTGATTTTAACCGGGCCTTTACCGCATTTCATTTAATTAGTTTCGATAATATGCTTTGGCAGCTGGATCCGGCTACCGATAACTTAATCCGGTTATTTCCGGAGCAGTTCTTCCAAACAGCCGCTGTGACCATCGCCGTCCGGGCTCTAGGGGCTTATTTTGCCGTACTCGTATCTAGCCTCTGGTTTTATAAAAACAGGCAACCCAGATCCAGCTGACTTGCCAGCGCTATTATGACAGTCGCATCAGTAGCCTCTATCCAAGTCGACCAAAGTAGCCATGGTCTGGCCGGTCAAATAACGCTCTAGATTATCGGCAAACACTTCCAGGCAACGGTCGAGATAGTCAGCCGACCAGCCGCCGATATGCGGAGTTATAATCACATTAGGAAGATCCCATAAAGGGCTATCGGCTGGCAGCGGTTCAACGGCAAACACATCTAAAGCTGCGCCAGCCAATTTTTGTTTTCTTAAAGCGGCGATCAAAGCCGGTTCATCGACCACTGAGCCCCGGGCCAAGTTGATCAAATAGGCTGTAGGTTTCAACGATGCTAATTCGGCTTCACCGATCAACCCTACAGTGTCCGGTGTATGCGGCACCAGCAGCACGACAAAATCGGCTTCGGCTAGAGCTGTTGTCAATTGTTCCCGCGGGTAAACCAGGTGGAAATGCGGCGGTAACTTACCGCTGGTATTGACCGCAATAGTTCTCATCCTCATAGCCTGGCCCAGACGGGCTACTTCTTGCCCAATTCTACCTGCACCCACTACAGTCAAGGTTTTCCCGGATAGAGGTTCAAATGCAAATAAACCGCTGGGCCGGTCCCAGTCATGCCTTCGTTGGGCTAGTAAAAACCGCGGTAATAAACGCGAAAAGGCCAACATATACGTGAACGCCTGCTCCGACATGCTTTGCCCGTGGGTCCCACTAACATTGGTTAATATTATACCCCGGTTTTTTAATTCAGCCAACGGCAGCCGATCCACACCGGCTACAAAGGCTTGTACCCAGCGCAAGTTTGGGGCTTGGTTCAAAAACTCTGGCGTAACCTCAGTGCCAAGAAAAGTGAGCAAAATCTCCACCTGGGCCCAATGCTGCCTGTGGGCTTCAGCATCTTCGGCCACTACCAGCTTCATCTCCGGAAAGCGGGTTGTTAACGCAGCCTGTTGTTCGGAACTAAGTTTTATTCTTGATAACACAAACAAACTTATCACTCCTTTCGCACCTACCCTAGCCGGGAAAAGTAGCCCCGTTATAGGCAACCGTCGGGGCGAGCATTGCCTTGTACCGATCTATTGTGATATATTCTGTAGGGGCTGATATGTACTAAAATAAGTTTGCGAGGTAACATCTACTATGAACATTACAGATCATGATCCTAAAACTGAGGTCGTATTGGGCAAACCCACGCCAAGTGGGCTTTTTTGGTCGTTCTTATCGATCGGGGCCTTTACTTTTGGCGGCGGTTACGCCATGCTACCTCTGATCCGAAAATCATTGGTAGAAAAATCCAGTTGGCTGCAAGATGATGAATTTGTCGATACGATTGCCGTGGCCCAAAGCGCACCGGGGCCAATTGCGGTCAATATGGCTGTAATCTGCGGCTACAAATTGGGCGCTATCAAAGGCGCACTAGCGGCCGTATTAGGTGCCACGCTTCCCTCCTTTGTCATTCTCATTGTTGTGGCCGCTTTTTTTCTTGGGGCCCAGGATAACCCCTTCGTCCGTGCCGCCTTTACCGGTATGCGGCCGGCAATCGTAGCTTTAATGATCTCAGCAGTTTACGATATCGGTAAAAGCACTATCAAAAGCAGACTGGCTGCAGCCATAGCCCTCGGAGCAATAGTTTTATTGCTGGTAATTGAGCTGCACCCAGTTTTGGTCATCGTGGCTGCTGCTCTAATAGGCCTTGCAGCTGGCAGCTACCGTTCCCATGTACCGATCCGGACCTCTACTTCTAACGACCGTGGTGATAATACATGATCTATGTCCAACTGTTTAAAACTTTTTTTAAGATTGGTTTGTTTAGTTTCGGCGGCGGCTATGCCATGCTGCCCTTGATCCAAAAAGAAATAGTGGGCAACTATAGTTGGCTCACTTTAGCAGAATTTATCGACCTGGTGGCCATCTCTCAAGTAACCCCAGGGCCGATAGCAATCAATGCAGCGACCTTTGTCGGCTATAAAATGGCAGGTATCTTCGGTTCGACTGCTGCAACCTGTGGCGTTGTAACCCCTTCCCTGCTGGTCGTTTTAACTTTGACGTTACTGTTCGTCCGCTACAACCGGTTGGAAAGCGTTCAAGCCGCATTTGCCGGCATCAGGCCAGCAGTGGTAGCACTTATTGTCGCAGCCATCTGGAATATCCTCCCGCCCTCTATACAAGCATTTTCCAGCTGGGTCATTCTGGCAGCTACACTGTTGGCTATCCGCCGGTTTCGCGTTCATCCTATTTTGGCTATCTTTTCGGCTGCCGTACTGGGCATCTGTCTTTATAGCTGAGCGTTACATCGCTACCGGTCGTGGCCCTAAGGAAAAATAATGAACTAAATTAACGAACCGTATCTTGTAAATTTAAATACATAGATACTGCGCGCGGAGAGCTAGCTGTGCGGAACTGTTCCGAATCCAGCACCGGGGCGTAAATCTGTTGGCGTTCAACCGGCCTAAAGCCGAA
>JAAZKX010000022.1 GCA_012799605.1 Bacillota bacterium
CCCGTTCCCATCTCGAACACGGCCGTTAAGCCCTCCTGCGCCGATGGTACTTGGGGTCTCCCCTGGGAGAGTAGGTCGTTGCCGGATATTAGTTTAAGGCCCGCACATGTTTGTGCGGGCCTTTTTATTTACCCGTTGAAGCCGTCAAGCCTTGATCTGACATTTTTTGAGTGCCTGACCGGTTATAATATTGATGTGATAATTGCGGGTGAAGCTGCATAGACATGATAAGGTAGAACCAGCCGGAGGTGAAAAGGTGCGTTACGTCTACCTTGATGTTCTCACTGTAGTTAATACAGTTATGAACTTTATTATTTTGCTTCTTACTTCCTGGCTGGCCCAGGTCCCAATCCGGATTGCCCGACTGATTTTGGGGGCTTTGTTGGGTGCAGGTTATGCAATTGGCCTTGTTTTTTATCCGGGCAGTTGGCTCGCTGGCTGGCCGGCTAAAGTTGCAGCATCGCTGCTCATTTTATTTGCTTCTTACTTTCCTTTATCCGGTCTTCGTTTTGTCCGTGTGGCAGGCTATTTTTATTTGATTTCTTTCACTCTTGGTGGTGCAGCCTTAGCAGTTTTTTATTTTAATCGAAATATAGTTTTACCTCCGGCCGAGCCCTGGCCAGGCATATCTTGGTGGGCTTTGCTCGCTGGCCTGGCAGTAGCAGTTCCTTTAAGCCGTTTGAGCTGGCTTTATCTTAAGCGCCGCCGCTGGCAACAGGACCTTAAAACAACTTTAATTATAACCTGGCAGCAAAAACGAGTGGAAATTCCGGGTATTTTAGACAGTGGCAATTTGTTGGTAGACCCATTAACTGGTGGGCCGGTTGTTGTGGTTGAAGCCCAGGCATTAAAAGGAGTTGTTCCGGAGAAAGCTATTCGACTGGTAGAGGGTGGGGTGAGGGGAAAACTGGATCTGGATAGTTTGGAAGAAATTTTGACCTCGGAACCTAGTGCTGCTCGGTTTAGGGTGATACCTTTTGACTCCTTAGGCCACGAGAACGCCTTGTTGCTTGCTTTTAGGCCTGATCAGGTGCAAGTAAAATATCAAGAACAGATAGTACCTGTACCACAGGCTGTAGTAGGACTTTCCTCCAAGGTTTTGTCATCGGAAGGGGGCTGGCAGGCCCTGGTCAATCCGGAGGTATTAGTGCCTTATCTGGATGAAGTGTAACTAAGGAGAGGTTGAGCATGAAGCTGTACTGCTGTGGTTTGATTGTGCGTCTGGCAATAATAAGGGTGTTGGAGTTTGTAGGCTATAGGCGCCGCGCTGTTTGGTATGTAGGATCCAGTGAAGCTTTGCCGCCTCCTCTTAGCCGGACGGAAGAGGTATATTTATTGGATCGACTGCAAGGCGGCGATAAGGCTGTACGCAGCCTATTGATCGAACATAATTTGCGGCTGGTCGTTTATATCGCGCGAAAATTTGAAAACACCGGTGTCGGAATTGAAGATTTGGTTTCTATTGGCAGTATAGGACTGATAAAAGCTGTTAATACTTTTAATCCGGCAAAAAAAATTAAACTGGCTACTTATGCATCCCGTTGTGTAGAAAATGAAATTTTAATGTTTTTACGTCGGAACAATAAACTTCGGGTTGAGGTGTCTTTTGACGAGCCATTAAATATTGACTGGGATGGAAACGAGCTCTTATTATCGGATATTTTAGGTACTGATAGGGATATCATTTCCCGCCGCGTGGAAGAAGATGTGGAGAAAAAATTGTTACATCAAGCTTTAAACCGTTTGGCCCCTAGGGAAAGGCTTATCGTAGAGCAGCGTTTTGGTTTAAGTGGTGAACCGAAAAAAACACAAAAAGAAGTAGCTGATTTGCTGGGAATTTCGCAATCATATATATCACGGTTAGAAAAAAGGATTTTAAAGCGGCTTCGTCGTGAAATTAAGCGGCTGGAATAACATAGAGCATAAAACTTCTCCCTGGTGGCAATACTGAGACTAGGTTACCTTCCGGGAGGGGTTTTATGCTTATTAATAAAGTCGAAATTTGCGGCGTCAATACAGCCAAGCTCCCGGTGTTATCCAACGCCAAGATGCGCGAACTGTTTCGTGCTTTTGTGGCTGGGGATGTCTCGGCCCGGGAAAAACTGATCGGCGGGAATTTGAGGCTGGTGCTGAGCGTTATCCAGCGCTTTAACAACCGGGGCGAAAATGTCGATGATTTATTTCAGGTAGGCTGTATCGGACTGATGAAGGCTATTGATAATTTTGATTTGGGCCATAATGTAAAATTTTCAACTTATGCTGTGCCCATGATAGTAGGTGAAATAAGGCGTTATCTGCGTGATAATAATGCTATTCGTGTCAGCCGGTCACTACGCGATACAGCCTATAAGGCTTTGCAGGCACGTGATACCCTAATTACTCGCCATAGCCGCGAGCCATCTATCGGCGAAATTGCAGCTGAACTTAAACTTCCCCGCGAAGAAGTAGTATTTGCAATGGACGCTATTCAGGAACCGCTGTCACTATTTGAACCAGTATACCACGACGGTGGTGATCCAATTTTTGTTATGGACCAGGTTAAGGATGAAAAGGAGTTAGACAGCACCTGGGCGGAGGAGTTGGCAGTGCGGGAAGCTTTGCATAAACTCAACGACCGCGAACGTCACATCTTAAACTTGCGTTTCTTTCATAGCAAAACCCAAATGGAAGTTGCGAAGGAAATTGGCATTTCACAGGCACAAGTTTCTCGCTTAGAAAAAGCCGCCTTGGAAAGGCTGAAGCGGCATCTAAGTTCTTCAGGAGGAGGCTGATAAAAATGCGCCGGTTTTTGGTTATAGCTATAGCTGCCACAATCTTGTCCGGATATTTCTTCGCCCGGTACGAACAAGATGCGGTAAAAGCTTTTAATCACAGTAACCTTTTCCCTTATGAAGCAACAACCGGTTACCAATTAAAGCCACAAGTTTAGCATGTGGACAGGCTCAACCCGCATATATTTTAAGTGATGGGGGTGAGCATTATTTTAGTTCGGACTTCAGATCTTTACAGCCGCGAAGTTATCAATATCCACGATGGCCGCAAACTGGGACTGGTGGTGGATGTGGATATTGATTTGGACAACGGTAGGCTAAACGCAATCGTGGTCCCAGGACTGAAAGGGATGTTTAGTATTTTTGGTCGTAACGAAGACGTGGTAATACCCTGGGAAAAAATTAAGCGAATCGGCTACGATGTGATTTTGGTCGAACAGCCTCCGCCACCTCCGTTAACATCATAAAATAGGTAGGCCACCAGGCTCTTGCTGCTTACCTCAGGTGGTAAGTAGGGGAGCTTTATTATTATTTTGTTTGATTGCAGGGCGGCAGGCGACTATAATGTAGATAATAATTTTTACAACGCCATAGAGGGGATGGCTAGGATGAGTTTTAGTTGGCATCATTACCACCAGATGATATATTTAACGGCAGATTTGTTAACCGCCGCTGGAGTAGTAAAACATGCGTTTAGTACCAGACATGGTCAGCGGAAGGGCAAGGTTACAACCAATTTTGATCTAGGGCTTAAAAACGCTGATCCGGTTTCAGCCAGCGAGATGAGGCAACAATTTCTTGCTGCGGTCGGGATTGATCTGGTAAACCTTGTGGCCGGCCAGCAAAGTCACGGTACTCGGGTTCAGGTGGTAACGACGGCACCGCGCGGCGCTTATTCCTGGGAAAACGGCTTCCCGGCTACCGATGCCTTGATTACAGCACAGCCTAATATAGCTTTATCCGTCTATACAGCCGATTGTGTACCGTTGCTATTTCTTGACCCGGTGCGAAAATGTATCGGGGCTGCTCATGCCGGCTGGCGCGGCTCGATAGAAGGCATTGCGGTAGCAACTTTGGCTGCACTTCGAAAAAATTTTGGCTCACGCCCGGAACATATATTAGTCGCAATCGGCCCCGCCATCGGGCCTTGTTGCTATGAAGTAGATCAACGGGTGCTACTACCCTTGAGCGAACATATACCTTTTTGGCGCGAGCTGATATATCCTTCACGCCCCGGTCACTACAGGCTAGACTTATGGACACTAAACCAGCGCTTGTTGACATCTGCAGGGGTAAAAAAAGACCATATCGCTATAGCCAAGCTGTGCACTTTCCACAGAAACCAGGATTTTTTTTCCTACCGTGCCGAACATAGTCGAGCCGGAAGTTTAATGGCGGTTATTTCGCTCTAATTACCGGGAGGTAATTTATGGTAATTGGTAGAACTTAAAAGGCAATCTCACGAAAAGAGGTGGCCTTATTTATGCGTATCCCAAGGGCTAAAAGGCGTTTGCCCGGGGTAATAACCATCTTTATGGCTGTATTTGGTTTGGTGATCGCGCTAAATGCTGTTCATATCGTAGGAAGTTCTCTGTTTAAAGATACCGTGCAGCGAGTTGTAGTAAGCGAAGGCATTATAGCGGCTGAACTTGCTGGTGAAGCGCTGTTTTTACGGCGGGAGCTGGTATTGTTAGCTCCCCAGACAGGGTTTTGGCATCCCAAGGTGGCGGCTGGGCAGAAAGTAGCAGTGGGGACTGATATTGGAGAAGTGTTGGACATTGAGCTATTAGGCCAAGCCCAACAGCTTAGGCAGCAGGCCAGGGATGAACTGCAGGCCCGTGAGAGCAGGCTCATGTCTGAACGGCAACGCCTGGATCAGGCTTTGAGCGAAGTATATGAGCATATCCAAATGGTACTGACGAGGTTAAAAAACAGCTCAGCCCCAGCCCAAAGTGCCTGGGTGCGCAGTCAAAATGAGAAACTACAGGCTTTATTGAAGGAACGAGGACGTTTGCTGGCAGAAAAGGAGTGCCTGGCTCAAATAATAGCTACGAGAAATGATTATCGTCAACTGGATGCTGAAGCCACTGAGTTGGCCACGAAAGCTACAACTTCCATAATCGCGCCCATGGCTGGGCGATTCGAAGATAGTCTGGATGGTTATGAAGGTTTGTTTGACCCTTTGGAATATAAAGCTGCGTTGCATGAGTTAGTTCCCATCGGCTCGGAAACTGCGGTTTCGGCCGGAGAGTATGCCAGTGAAGGCTGTGTTATCGGGAAAATTGTCCAGGAAGAACCGACTTTTGTCCGCCTCCGGTTGCCGGATGGGATTCGTCCACTAGCTCCAGGGCATCTAGTGCATATTCAAATTCCGGGGACAGCGCTTAACCTACAGGCGAAAGTTATGGCCTCGGCCAAAGATATAGCGGTGCTCGAACTGGCAGCGGCTCCGGCGGAACTATCTTCTGTTCGAAAAACAGAAGTTAATATAACCTACCGGACTGTTCAAGGAATTATTGTACCTAAAGAAAGCCTTATTTATCAACAAGATCAAGCAGGGGTTTATTGCCGGGGACCAGATGGATGGTTCTTTACGCCGGTGGAAATTCTGGCTGTTGATCAAAGACAAGCTGTTGTGTCCGGACTTAAACCGGGGGCGGAAATTGCTGTTGGATTACGGCGGTAAAGGAATTTATGCCCGAGTTTTTTTGGATTTTGGCAGGGAAATTTTGGATAGTGTCGAATATCATAGGAAAAGGAAAAAATATTTTAGCTAAAGGAGACATGACCACATGCCCTCGATTGAGGACAATATAGCTTTACTACGAGATAAAATCGAAGCAGCAGCAGTGCGAAGCGGACGCAGGCTTGAAGATATTCGTATTATCGCTGTCACTAAAACGGTGCCGGCGGACAAGATCGACGCTGCAGTAGCAGCTGGATTAGAACATATTGGAGAAAGCAGGGTTCAGGAAGCTGCAAGCAAAAAAGAAATTGTTGCTCCCGGGCCTATGTGGCACCTTATTGGCCATTTGCAGCGTAACAAGGCTAAACATGCAATACGGTTATTCGATTTCATCCATTCAGTAGACAGTTGGCGTCTGGCTCGCGCTTTGCAAAGACGAGCCGAAGAAGCTGATCTAACTGTAAACTGCTTGGTGCAGGTCAATATTTCCGGCGAAAAAACTAAATACGGTGTTTCACCCGATCAACTGGTATCATTGTTAAAGAAAATATCTTCCTTGTCACGGCTTAACGTTCACGGGCTTATGACCATAGCCCCTTATGCGGAGGATCCGGAAGAGGTGCGGCCAATATTTCGCCAGTTGCGCCAATTGGCTGAAAGGGTGGATAAGTTGGCCCTACCCAGGATTTGTATGCAGGAATTATCTATGGGTATGAGTGGCGATTTTGAGCCAGCAATAGAAGAAGGGGCCACTATGGTTCGAATAGGTTCCGCAATTTTTAAAACTGGATTGGACGTCAATTAACCAGTATGAGTAAGGAGGTTGTACCGATGGCAGGTTCTCTGGTGGGTAAAATTCTTAACCTGATGGGGTTTGAGGAAATGGTGGTGGAAGATGTAGCCGAAGGTGAGGATTTAAGTAGCCGGCATCAGGTAGCAGCCAGTTCAGGCTTTGGTCGCCCTAAGGTTGTAAGTCTTCCCAGCGCCCCGGGAGCCGGGGGAAAAGTGGTAGTTAACCAACCGAAAAATTTTGATGAAGCCCGCAACATTACTGACCATTTAAAGGCCCGGCGGACTGTTGTCGTGAATTTGGAAGGAGCAGAGGAACATGTTGCTCAGCGCATCGTGGACTTCGTTAGCGGGGCGGTTTATGCCTTAAATGGAACTATGGAGCGGGTAGGCAGCGGTATTTTTCTCTTCGCCCCCAGCAATGTAGCGATTATGGCCCCGCATTCGCTTCAGTCAGACAATGATGAACCCTGGTCATGGCTAGGGTCATAGACGTTAAAAACGCCTAAGGAGGGTAATATGCTTACTCCGCTAGATATTCAGAACAAGGAATTTCGCCGCCGGCTGCGCGGTTATTGCGAGAATGAAGTGGACGAGTTTTTGGATCAGGTGCTAGAAAGCTATGAAACGCTGTATCGACAAAATGCAAATCTAAAAGATGAAGTTTTTCGTTTAAATGAGGAAGTGAACCGGTACCGTAAGCTGGAAGAGACATTGCAAGACACGCTTGTATTAGCCCAAAAGGCCGCCGATGAAACACGTGCCAACGCTCAAAAAGAAGCTGATCTTATCCGGGCTCAAGCCAAAGCTGATGCCGAAGGTTTGGAACAGAAGGCCCAGCGCCGTTTGGCTGAACTAACTATGGAGTTAGCAGACCTTCAAGGTAAAGTGGAAGAGTATAAGGCTCGAACCCGAGCTCTGTTTAAAGGAGCTATGGCCTTATTGGAAACAAAAGACCTCAATACCAAGGAGGTCACGCCCAATGCCGACGAATAGGCTGCTACCGGCCATGACTAGAGGTGTTCAAAATGCGGTGAAGGTTTTATGGATGTTGACCAAGATTATCATTCCTACCACCATAATCGTGACCTTGATGGATTTGTTCGGAATACTGGATCATCTTGCCTTATTTTTTTCACCTTTTATGTCCTGGTTTGCTTTACCCGGCGAAGCGGCAGTACCGTTGGTAGCGGGGAATATTTCCGGACTTTATGCTGGTGTAGGTGCTATGGCCTTGTTGCCCTTAGCCCGTAAGCAAAAATTCATTCTGGCTACTATGCTCCTTTTGTCCCATTCTTTACCCCAAGAAGGGGCTATTGTGGCCCAAGCGGAGGGGAAGGCGGTTACTGTAACGATAATTCGCCTGGCAATGGCAGCAATAACGGGATTGCTGCTTAACCTTATATTGTAAAAATTAACCTTACGGTGGGGGAGAGAGATTGTTTGCGGTTGAGGTTTTAAAGACTGGTTTTGTTGCTGGTCTTAGATCTGTTTTAAGTATTGCTCTCGTGCTGTTTCCTTTGTTGATTGCGCTAGAATTAGCGACAGAATTTGGTTGGCTTGAAAAAGCAGCGGAGCAAATGGCCCGATTCTGCCAGCCGCTGGGACTGCCTTCTCAGGCAGCTTTACCCCTAGTTGCTGGCTTACTCATCGGTTTTACCTACAGTGCCGGTGTTATTTTGGCTTCGGTAAAAGAGGGAGACTGGAGTGAATGGGAGTTAACCCAGCTATGGATTTTTTTGGGACTAACCCATGCTTTGATTGAAGATACGGCTATTTTTGCTGCCATGGGGTTACCGGTTCTGGCTTTGTTGGCGGTTCGGCTAGTTCCGACCATTATTATTATACTGGGCCTGAACCATTTATTCGTATGGCGAAAGGACAGGCAGTGATACCTGCCCGGGACCTGTACCGAGGCAGGGGGAATTATTTGACTTTAGAAACCATAATGGATATAATATCTGTAATCGTGACAAGGTGATGAGTGGGCGAGTAGGTTTGGCTTGACGGTCAGCGAGCCGGGTTTGGTGGGAGCCGGTGCGTCAGACAAAGCCGAAAATCACCCAGGAGCCGGGTTCTGAAACAGCAATTGGAGTAGGAGTACCCCGCGGGCCACGGTTATGGCCACACGTTACACATTTAATTGGGTGGTTATACGGGTAATTTCCGTCCTAATGGGCGGTTTTTTTATTTTAGCAGGGAGGTGCTGCAGGTATGGATTATTCCAAAACTTTAAACCTGCCTCGAACTAAATTTCCTATGCGGGCTAATCTGCCCAAACGTGAACCCGAAATCTTAAAGCACTGGGAGCAGCTTGATATTAATGAGCTGGCGCGCAAGAAAGCTGCCGGCCGGCCCAAGTTTATCTTGCACGATGGGCCACCTTATGCTAACGGCAATATCCACCTGGGCACGGCCCTCAACAAGGTACTAAAGGATATTGTAAATAAATACAAGTATATGCGCGGCTACGACACCCCCTATGTTCCTGGCTGGGATACTCATGGCATGCCGATTGAGCATGCTGCGATTAAAAAATTGTGCTTGGATCGGACTGAGATTACGCCGCTGGAACTAAGACGCCGTTGTCAAGAGTATGCGCTTCATTTTGTCAACGTACAAAGGGAGGAATTCAAACGGCTTGGAGTGCGCGGCGATTGGGAAAATCCTTATTTAACCCTCAAGCCCGAATTTGAGGCCAAGCAGCTGGAAGTGTTCGGTGCTATGGTTGCCAAAGGCTATATTCATAAAGGCCTAAAGCCGGTATATTGGTGTACTACCTGTGAAACCGCCCTGGCGGAGGCTGAAGTAGAGTATCAAGAATCCAAATCAGATTCATTGTATGCGAAATTCCCGCTTAAATCTGATCCTAAAGGAAAACTTACTGATCTGGCTCCGGCCGAAAAAATCAGTTTTGCTATTTGGACTACCACTACCTGGACTTTGCCGGCAAACTTGGCCATTTGCTTAAACCCTCGGTTCGAGTACGTTTTGTTGGAATCTGAGGGAGAGTATCTAGTGTTGGCCCAAGATTTGGTCGCTGAGGTTATGAGTGCGACTGAGCGCGAGCAGGGGAAAATTTTAGGTACGTTCAGTGGGGAAGAACTGGAAGGGATCGAATGCTGGCATCCATTTATGGAGCGCCCCTCGGTAGTTATTTTAGGCGAGCATGTAACTTTGGACGCTGGTACTGGCTGCGTGCATACTGCTCCGGGACATGGGCTCGAGGACTTTGAAATTGGGCGCAAGTATGATCTGCCCATTTTGAATCCGGTAGATGGCAAAGGGGTTTTCACGGCTGAAGCCGGTAAGTTCGAAGGACTATCGGTAACAGAAGCCACAGGGCCGATTGTAGCTGAGTTGGAAGCACGTGGTGCCCTGCTTTATTTCAGCACTACAACCCACCAGTATCCTCATTGTTGGCGCTGCAAAGAACCGATTCTTTTCTTGGCTACAAAACAGTGGTTTGCCTCAGTGGAGGATTTTCGCGAGCAGGCCTTACAAGCTGTTCGGGATGTAAAATGGTATCCGGCTTGGGGCGAAGACCGGATGTCGGCCATGGTGAGCGAGCGACCGGATTGGTGTATCTCAAGACAGCGGGTATGGGGTGTTCCAATTCCTATATTTTATTGCGAACAGTGTGGACATGAACTTATTACTCCGGAGTCGATCACCGCTGTACGCGATTTATTTGCCCGAGAAGGATCCAATGCTTGGTATCGGTATGAAGCTAAAGAAATTTTGCCTCCGGATTCACGCTGCGCCCGCTGTGGCTGCACATCTTTTCGCAAAGGAACTGACACTATGGATGTCTGGTATGATTCCGGTTCCAGCCATCATGCTGTGTTAACCACCAGGCCGGAGCTGGAATGGCCCTGTGATCTTTATTTAGAGGGCAGTGATCAGCACCGGGGCTGGTTCCAATCCTCCCTGCTCACATCAGTAGCCATGAACGGCAAAGCCCCTTATCGCTCAGTGCTAACCCACGGCTATGTTGTCGATGGGCAAGGCCGGAAAATGTCCAAGTCAGTTGGTAACGTAATTTATCCGCAAGAGATCATCGATGAGTTCGGGGCTGATGTGCTGAGGCTATGGGTGGCGTCGTCAGATTTTAAAGGGGATGTGCGGGTATCGAGGAACATTTTACTGCAGCTATCCGAGGTCTACCGCAAGATTAGAAATACAATCCGCTTTTTGTTAGGGAATCTAGCTGATTTTGATCCGGAAAAGGACAAGGTACCCTATAATGAGCTAACCGAATTGGACCGGTGGGCGTTGATGGCTTTAACCCGCCTGATAAAACAGGTAACTGACGCTTATGAAGGGTACGAATATCATCATCTTTATCACGCCCTTCATAACTTCTGCGCGTTGGACATGAGCGCATTTTACCTCGATGTACTAAAAGACCGCCTTTACTGTAACCCGGCGGCTGATCCCCAGCGCCGGTCAGCCCAGACAGTTATGTATGAAATACTAACAACATTGGTTCGTTTGATGGCCCCGGTATTGACATTTACGACAGAGGAAATCTGGGGCTATATTCCGGGGGCCAAAGAAGAAAGTGTGCAGTTGGCGGCCTGGCCTGAGGCTAAGCAGGAATACATGGATGAAGAACTGGAACAACGTTGGAACCGGCTGCTGATGGTGCGTTCAGATGTAGCGAAAGTGCTTGAACTGGCCCGGAAAAATGGCCTGATCGGGACCTCTCTTATGGCCCGGCTGGATCTATGGTTGCCGGAGAAGCCTAGCTCAATGCCTGAATTGCTCAGTAACTACAGTGATTTTTTACCGGAGTTATTTATTGTTTCCCAGGTAAAATTGCACAAGCCAGGCGAAGCTCCAGCGCCGGAAGCACAAGAACTCACTAATTATGCCGGGGCCTATTGCTTGGTAACATTAGCTGCTGGGGACAAATGTGAACGATGCTGGATGTATAATCAAGACACCCAGGATAGTGTCTGTCCGCGCTGCCGGGCTGTGTTAGCTGCAAGCGGTCAATAAATTGTTTTTAAACTAAGGGGCAGGAGCTCAATCGGGCTCCTGCCCTTTGATATAGAGCCGGTTAACCAGGGGCAGGTAATGGCTAAGGCTGATGTTGCCAGGGCTCAAGTTCGGGAGGAAAAGAATTAATAGCCGCCATAGAGCTGTCTCAGTTCGGGCATTCTATCTTATGAGGTGAGAGAAATGGAGTTCGATCAAAGTGGGGCTGAACCTATTAAAAAACAAATAGACCGCTTGGCTCACATTTTAGATAAAGCCCGCTTGGCTGAATATGTGGATTTACAAACTGATACCCGGCGGTTTCTATATTTAAATTTCGCAGCAGGTATGGCCCGCGGTTTTGGTACCGCGGTAGGTTTCACTATGGTAGGAACCCTAGTGATTTATCTTTTACGTAAAATGGTAAGCATCCCTGTTTTGGGAACCTTTATCGCCCAGATAGTAGACATTGTTACACTACAGTTGGGGAGGCATTGATGATGCAAAATAGAAAAGTAAAAGCACGGCTGCAAGCTGAAAAAAGACGGCTGAAGCATCTTAGCACCAAAATTAAGCAGGAAGGGTTGAGCCAAGGCCAAGGCGACTCCTTAGGGGAATTGTCTCTTTATGACAATCATCCGGCAGATGTCGGGACGGAAACTTTTGAGCGGGGTAAGGACATCGGATTATGGGACAATATTCAGCGACTGGAAACCCAGGTAGACCGGGCTTTGAAAAAATTGGGATCCGGGACTTACGGGATTTGTGAGCATTGCGGGCAAAAAATTGATCCAGCCCGGCTTGAAATATTACCTTGGGCTACGTTATGCTATCATTGTGGGAAGGAAGAAGGAAAAACACGGCCGGACAGCCAACGCCCAGTGGAGGAAGATGTGCTGGCCCAGCCGTTTTCCCGCACTTTTCGGGCTGACATCGATGACTCGGGCTTTGACCGGGAAGATGCTTGGGAAGCTGTAGCCCGTTATGGAACGTCTTCCCGTTCCGATGATGAAAATGAATGGGATAGCTAAGGTATCGACCGGCTTGAGCGGGGAGAGGGAAGATTAGGAGGGGAGTAAGTGTCGCCGATGTTTTTTAGGGCTGCAATTGTTGTTGGTTTGGATCAGTTATCGAAGGCTGTGATCCGCCGGTTGCTGGCGCCCGGCCAGAGCTTGCCCGTATGGCCGCAAATTTTTCACCTTTCTTATGTCCAAAACTCTGGAGCAGCTTTTGGTTTGTTGCGAGGTCAGACTTGGATACTTATAACATTTACTGTGGTGGTGGTAGGAGCAATAACGTTTTATGCCGGCCATTTACAGCCCCATGGGTTATTGGGCTGGGCCCTGTCTTTGGTCTTGGGGGGTGCGGTGGGTAATTTGATAGATCGCCTCCGTCTGGGCTATGTGGTAGATTTTTTTGATTTCCGCATTTGGCCTGTTTTTAATGTTGCTGACATAGCTATTGTAGTTGGCGTTGGGATTATAATCATTTATTTCTGGCGATCCGGAGGAGATCCGTTTTGACTGCAAGAGAAAAACTTCCCGGCCGTGTGTATCGTTTACGGGTGCGGCCCAGCCAAAAGGGGCAGCGGCTGGATGTGTTTTTAGCGGCGACATTGGGGCCTGACCTGAGTCGTTCGCAGCTACAGGAACTAATCAAAACCAGCCGAGTCCGAGTCGATGGCAGGAAGCCTAAAGCTAGCTTGCGGCTTTGTGGACAGGAGAAAATCATCATCGAGATACCGCCACCGCAAAAGAAGTTGAAAATAGTACCAGAAGCTAAACCACTTACCGTTATCTACGAAGACGAGTACATTCTGGTGATAAACAAACCGGCTGGCATGGTTGTTCACCCTGCCCCCGGCCATACACGGGGTACGTTAGTAAATGTATTGTTGGCTCATTGCGGGGAAGAATTAGCCGGTGTGGGCAATAAACTGCGGCCAGGTATCGTGCACCGGCTTGATAAGGATACCTCGGGCTTGATGGTAGTAGCAAAAACCAACACTGCTTATGAACGCCTTACGCTGGCCCTAAAAGAACGGGCTGTAAAACGGAGCTATTTTTGCTTGGCCCACGGCTCCTTTAAATCGGATTATAACATTGTGAATGCACCTATTGGCCGCCACCCCAAAATGCGACTAAAGATGGCTGTAGTTGCCGATGGGCGGCCGGCGCGAACATATTTTAAGGTGCTTGAGCGGCTGGCGAACTATAGTTATATCAAAGCCAGCTTGGATACCGGCCGTACCCACCAAATCCGAGTCCATTTGGCTTCGATCGCTCATCCTGTTGTGGGTGATCCACTCTATGGCCGTCGCCGAGGGAACTTAGGTCTTACCCGCCAATTTCTTCATGCGGCTGAGCTAGGCTTTGTTCATCCAATTACTAAGGAGCAGCTTGAATTTACCAGTACCTTACCAGCCGATTTGAAAGCGGTGCTGGAACGATTACAGGACAAACAAATATAAAGCCCGGCCAACAAAAATATTGACCGTGCCTTTACCCCTATGCTAAACTAGAGTTAAAAGAAGGCTTTAAAATCGGCCTCGTTGGGCCGGGAAGGAACTGAACTAAGGCCTTTCTTGCTCGTAGGGAAGGCCTTGTCACTAGCTAGGGGGGGTGGGGCTGATACCTAAGGAAAAGACGGTTCTAATGGATGCTGATGGCTTAAGGAGAGCGCTGACCCGGATTGCTCACGAAATTTTAGAACGCAACAAAGGCACGGCGAACCTGGTTTTGCTTGGTATCCAAACGCGCGGGTACCCGCTGGCCCTGCGCTTAGCCAACAAAATTGAACAGATAGAGGGTATTTCTGTTCCGGTAAGCTATCTAGACATTACCCCTTACAGAGACGACCGGCAGCCATCCCAATCGCCCCCGCCTCATTTAATTAATGCCAGACTTAACTTGACCGGTCAGAAAGTTGTCTTAGTGGACGATGTCCTTTACACGGGGCGCACTGCAAGGGCAGCTATGGATGCTGTAATGAGCCTGGGCCGGGCCAGCATTATTCAATTGGCAGTACTTATCGATCGCGGACACCGAGAGCTGCCTATCCGTCCTGATTTTGTTGGTAAAAACGTACCCACGTCCCGCCGCGAACAAATAGCGGTGTGGCTGCAAGAGACAGATGCGGTGGACAAGGTTGTGCTCATGGAGGAAAAGTAATTCTTATTCGGTTTCTCATCGGTTAAAAAACAAGCCCTTAAGGCTGGTCCTTAAGGGCTTTGATAATATTGAGGTCGGGTGTGACGTAAAGAGTACGTTGGTTTGTATAGGTAACAAAACCGGGACGGGAACCTGCAGGTTTGTTCACATGCTTTCGCTGGGTATAGTCCACCGGTACATTGGACGAAGATCGCGCCCGGCTATAATAAGCAGCTAGATGAGCTGCTGGTAACAAAACATTTTGTGGCGGCAGCTTGTTATCTGGACAGCGGATAATGACGTGGGAACCGGGGATGTTTTGAGTATGAAGCCAGACATCATGGCTTTGGGCTGAGTGTAACAGATTTTCGTTTTGGCGATTGTTTTTACCGACCAAAACCGGGTAGCCATCGACAGAAAAAAATAGCGGTTTGCTGGTCGGGCTTGTTTTGGGTTGTTGCTTCCGAGGTGTTGGCCCTCGCTTGATATAACCCTCCGTTTTAAGTTCTGCTTTTATTTCCTCCAATTCCGATAACCGGTCAGCTTGTTCCAACGTTAAAAGCACACTTTCTAGATAAGATAAATCCTCGCGGCAACGTTGCTGCTGGCGCTTGGTTGCTACCAATGTTTTTTTTGCTTTACGGTAGCGGGCAAAGTAATATTGGGCGTTTTCTACCGGGGTTAAGGCAGGATTTAATGGGATGACAATGCGCGTTTCTGGATCAGCCCAGTCTTGTAATTCCACTTCGGTCAGACCGGCATCTTTCAGCTGGTAGGCATAAGCTAAAAGCAGCTCACCAAATTTCCGGTACCGCTCAACTTCCCCAGCATTATGGATGGTTTCCGAGTGAAGGGCGAGTTTTTTTTGCCCTCGTTTGAGCTGACGGTTTATTTTGGTAAGCAGACTTTGCTGCAAAGCCGTAAACCGTAGTCTCTTTTCTTGGGCCTGAAAGTAAAAATCCAAAGCGGCACTCATGGTAGGAAAGGTTTTGGTTGGTAGGCCAGAATAGTAGGCTAGGGGCCAAGGGGCTGCCAATAGCACTTGGCCATCAGTTTGTAAATATACAGTAGGTTCAATTTCGGCCCGGGCGAGTGTTGTTGTCAGCGCAACTACTTCCTGCCATAACGGGGCAAGCTGGGCCGGAGTCGCAACTTTAAGGTTAATAGTGGGCTGAAGACCAGAACGGACAATAAGTTCTCGGGCCCAAAGTGGACTGAGCCCCGCGATAGTGGCTAATAGGCCTGAGGTCAAGTTGCGGCCCCGTCGTTTTAATTCGGAGTAGAACTGTAGTTCTGTCAGTGTAGATAGCTGCAACTTATTCTGAGGGGGTGGGCTCTTATATGGTAGCCCGGGCAGAACCTGACGGTAACGGCTAATATCAGCAGTGATTGGTTTAATGGCTGCTAAAATGAGATTTTGCCTTTGGTTGACCACAATAATATTACTGTGCCGGCCCATTGTTTCAGCAATAAGAAGCAGCGGCTCTTTCTCGCCTAATTGATCACGTGGAGTAAATTGCAACTGTATGATGCGCTCACTCTCAGGGTGGATAATATGTTTTAACCGGGCGCCTTCTAAGTGGCGGCGCAAGTAAAGGCAAAATCCCGGTGGCCGGCTGGGGCTTACCGGCGAAGCAGTTGTTATATGAATGCGTGCCCGTTCCGGGTGGGCGGAGATCAGTAATCGACTACTGCCATTTGAGCCGCGCAGGGTAAGAATGAGTTCTAACCGTGTTGGCTGCTGAATACGCGATACCCTGGCCCCAATTAAGCCTTTTAATTCAGGCATTACTGTCGTCAAAGTGATGGAATCGAAAGCCATAATTATCATCCTTTGCTTATCTAGTATAACTTTGTCCTCACGGGAGGTCAATTAAGGGTTGGGCATGTTGGCATGTTTTTCCCGGTCTGGGCATAGGGATTCTTTAGTATTCCAGTTCTTGCTGTTCAGATCGAAAAAGGAGGCTAAATTATTGCGACCATGGCATGCTCAGCCCTTGGATGAACTGATAAAGAAGCTAAAGACTAGTGCTACAACCGGTTTAGATCCGGTCCAGGCAAAAGCCCGGTTAGTTAATTTTGGACCTAATGCTATTCCGTCCCGGGGGGCAAAAACTGCTTTTGAAGTGCTTCGAGACCAATTTCATGATTTTATGGTTCAAGTACTATTGGTAGCTGCAGTTTTGTCCGCCTTGCTAATGGAATGGAGCGATGCCTTAGCTATTATTGCTATTGTAATATTAAACGCCGGGTTAGGATTTATCCAAGAGTATCGAACCGAACGTTCATTGGCCGCCTTGGGCCAGTTGTCCACACCCCAGGCCCGGGTTCGCCGTGGAGCTATAACTGCCAAACGTCCTGCCAATGAAATTGTACCTGGCGACCTGATCATTTTAACGGCTGGAGATAAGGTTCCGGCGGATGCACGGTTGGTACAATCCTGGAATTTTCAATGTGATGAATCCTCCCTTACCGGGGAATCGACCCCGGTAAGCAAGGAAGTCTCTGTTTTGCCTACCCAGACGGGGCTAGCCGAGCGTTGTAATATGGTATTTGCTGCTTCTTTAGTTACCAGGGGGAAGGCTGAGGCTATAGTTGTGGCTACCGGGACGAAAACCGAGACAGGTCAAATAGCACGACTTTTGGGCCGCCGCAAGGAAGAGCAAACCCCGCTCCAGCAGCGCTTACATCAGCTCGGCCAAGTGCTGGTGGCAGTTTGTTTAGCTGTATGCCTAGTTGTAGTTATTTTGGGGTTAAAACGTAAAGGGCCGACCTTAGAGCTCATTATGGCCGGAATCAGTTTGGCAGTAGCTGCAATTCCGGAGGGACTTCCGGCAGTAGTTACCCTATCCTTGGCTGTGGGTGTGCAGCGAATGGCCAAGCGACAGGCTATAATCCGTGTATTGCCGGCGGTAGAAACCTTGGGCTGCGCTTCGGTGATCTGTGCCGACAAGACCGGGACCCTGACTGAAAATAAAATGACGGTAAGGGAAATTTCAGCCCAAGATCACCGGCTCTTGCTTTGTCTGGCTGCTTTATGCAACAACGCTTCTTTGACGAAACAAAACATACAACCAGCTTTAGAGCAGCAGCCTCAGTCCAGCCCGGGAGAAAAAGTTTGGGTGGCTGAAGGCGATCCGACGGAGGCGGCATTGGTTGTAAAAGCAGCCGAAGCAGGATTGGTACGCGGTTTTTTGGAGCAAAAATATCCGCGCCTGGGGGAAATACCGTTTGATTCTGAACGCAAGTGTATGAGCACGTTGCATCAGTTTGATGCTGGTGTTCGGCTGGTGGTAAAAGGAGCGCCCGACATCGTCCTGGCCCGCTGTTGTTCGGTTTATAATGGCCCTAAAAGCATCCAGCCCATAGGCCAGGAAACGAGGGAAAATTGGCTGAAAAAAAATGAGCAGATGGCTAGCCGTGCTCTTCGGGTATTAGCCGTCGCTTACCGGGATTTGCGAGATGGATTTGGCGGCCATCTCAGCCCCAAACTGGAGAACAATCTAACCTTGGTCGGTTTGGTGGGACTAAATGATCCCCCTCGCCAAGGCGTAAAGGAAGCCATTTATCGTTGCCAGCAGGCCGGAATACGTACTATAATGATTACCGGCGATCACCGGGCTACCGCCGTTGCGGTAGCCAAAGAACTGGGTTTGGCTTGGCAAGATGGGGTTGCCACCGGCACAGATTTGGACGGTTGGAGCCAAGCGCAGTTGGAAGATAAGGTCCGAGCAATAAGTATCTATGCCCGGGTAAGCCCGCGCCATAAATTCCGCATTGTCCGGGCGCTTAGACGGCGGGCTGAGGTTGTGGCTATGACCGGGGACGGTATCAACGATGCGCCAGCAATGAAAGAAGCAGATATCGGTATCGCCATGGGGCGTACAGGCACTGATGTAGCCCGTGAAACAGCTGATATGGTGATAGAAGATGACAATTTTACCACTATCGTTGCTGCGGTAGAAGAGGGGCGTGTGATTTACGATAATATTAGGAAGTTCATTCGGTATCTTTTATCGAGCAATACCGGCGAGGTGGTGACCATGCTGGTAGCAGCACTGCTTGGGCTTCCGCTACCGCTGCTTCCTATTCAAATTCTCTGGGTTAATTTGCTTACCGATGGTTTGCCAGCGTTAGCCCTAGGTTTTGATCCACCGGCTAAAAATATTATGGAGCGGCAGCCACGAAAAAAGACGGAGAGCATTTTTTCCCGAGGGCTGAGCCGAAAAATAATCGTTCGCGGATTGACCATGGGTTTGTTCACAGTGGCGGTGTTTATCCTCGGCCTCATGAGCGGCGATTTACTGTTAGCGCGAACCATGGCTTTTACTGTACTGGTGATGCATCAGCTTTTTCATGTACTAGAATGTAGGAGCGAGAGCCACTCGGTTTTCGCCGTGGGTTTATTGGGCAACCCCTACTTGTTATTGGCAGTGGCGCTATCTTTTGGATTACAATTGGCGGTTTTGTACCAGCCGGTCTTGCGGCAGGTTTTCGCTACTGTTCCGTTGACGATAGAAGAATGGGGACTTATAGTATTAGTGGCGGGCTTTAATCTACTGGTACAGGGTCTGTTTTGGGCCTTTCAATGGACAGAAAGACGCCCCCTTGATATAATGGGTAATAATACTTAAAGGTAGGTATAGGGCATGAATTTTGCCAAATTCCATGGTTTAGGAAACGATTTTGTGCTTATGGAAGCTCTGCCAACCACTGATGAACAAGAGCTAAGGCAGTTGGCACGCCGGATTTGCGACCGCAATTTTGGTGTCGGTGCCGATGGACTGATCTTTATCCTACCTGGATCTAAGGCGCCTCTTAGGATGCGAATTTTGAACGCTGACGGCACTGAGGCTGAAATGTGCGGGAACGGGATTCGTTGCTTCGCCAAATATGCCCATGAACGCAATCTAATCGATACGGATGAATTTGAAGTTGAGACCTTAGCCGGAATTATTCGTCCTCGGCTATTTTTAGCTGATGGACAAGTAGCTGAAGTATGTGTAGACATGGGCCGCCCCCGTCTTCAGGCTGCTGACATACCTGTGGTCGGATTTGGCTCCGGGCCGGTGATAAATGCCGAGCTTGTGGTAGCCGGGGCAACGGTCAAGTTCACTGCTGTATCCATGGGTAACCCTCATGCAGTAATAATAGTCGATGATCTAGATAGCCTGCCTTGGCAGGAACTAGGACCTAAAATCGAAATGCACCCTGCTTTTCCACGCAAAACCAACGTGCACTTTGTCCAGCTGCTCAAGCCCGATCAACTGCTAGTTAAAGTTTGGGAGCGTGGAGCAGGCCCCACCTTGGCTTGCGGGACTGGTGCTTGCGCCGTGCTGGTTGCTTCTGTTCTAACCGGGACGGCGAAACGCGAGGCCCAAGTCGAGCTTCCCGGCGGTAAGCTACGGGTCCGGTGGGATGAGGATGATCATATTTACATGACTGGACCGGCTGTCCATGTTTTCGATGGTGTATTTCATCTTGCTTAGGTGGCCCAAAAAATTATACAAACAAGGAGGATACATATGGTTAAACGTGCGCAGCGCATTTCCGCTATTCCGCCCTATTTATTTGCGGAGATTGACAAATTAAAAGCTAAAGCTCGGGCCGAGGGTGTTGACGTTATTGATCTTGGCATCGGTGATCCGGATCAACCGACTCCTTCCCATATAATCGAGGCTTTGACGGAGGCAGCAGCTGACTCTACTACCCATCGCTATCCGCCTTATGAGGGTTTGTCAGAGTTTAAACAAGCGGTGGCTGATTGGTATCAAAAACGTTATGGAGTGGAGCTGGACCCGCAAACAGAAGTGATGGCTCTTATCGGCTCCAAAGAGGGGATAGCCCACATTTGCTGGGCCTATGTAGACCCGGGAGACACAACTTTAGTACCCGATCCAGCCTATCCGGTCTACCGTACTGGTACCTTACTGGCTGGGGGGAAGCCTCATATATTGCCGCTAACGGCAGAGGGGAACTTTTTGCCGGATTATGAGCAAGTACCGCCGCAGATAGCCCGGAAGGCTAAATTATTGTTTATCAATTACCCCAATAATCCTACCGCGGCAGCGGCTACCCCGGAATTTTTTGCCCAAACGGTAGATTTTGCTCGGCAGCATAATATAGTTGTCTGCCATGATTTTGCTTATTGCGAGACCACGTTTGACGGATACCGGGCTCCTAGTTTCTTAGCTACGCCAGGGGCAAAAGACGTAGGTATTGAATTTAATTCATTGTCTAAGCCATATAACATGACTGGATGGCGGTTGGGTTTTGCCGTCGGCAATAAAAACGTACTCGAAGCCTTGTCTATAATCAAGACTAATATCGACTCCGGCGTATTTAACGCGGTTCAGCACGCTGGTATTAAAGCGCTGACCGGTCCTCAAAACTGTATCGACGATATGAACCGTATTTACAGCGGCCGTCGTGACGTTATAATCGAGGGCCTAAACAGCCTGGGCTGGAACCTAAAACCTACTAAAGGCACCTTTTATGTCTGGGCACCGGTGCCGGAGGGATATACATCAGAGGGATTTGCCGCTTTATTGCTGCAACAGGCTGGCATTAATGTGGCACCCGGCAATGGCTATGGTAAATATGGCGAGGGATTTTTCCGTATAGCTCTTACCTGTAGCGAAGAACGCTTAAAAGAAGCTATAGAGCGGATGAGAAAACAGGGGATTTTGTTTGCAAAGGCGTGATGATATGCGCAGCATGACTGGTTTTGGCCGCGGGTTGGCCCGGGCTGGGGCCAGAACATTTTCGGTAGAAATTCGCACCCTAAACCATCGTTTTGGCGAATATATATTGCATTTACCTCGCCAATTGGGTCCGTTAGAAGAACGTATACGGCACCGGTTGGCGGCCGAATTAGCCCGTGGCCGGGTAGAGGTGTGGGTCAGCGTGCGCGGCGAAAGCTGGCCTCAAGAGGTCAGAGTGGACCGCAAGCTAGCCCGGGCGTATTTTAGAGCGATCCGGGATCTGAGTGACAAGTTAGACTTGGACTTTGATCTGACACCGACTGCAATTTTGGACTTACCGGAAGTTGTCTGCCTCGAAGATCAGGAGCTCGATTTGGAGATGCTGTGGCCGGCTTGCGCAGAAGCCTTAGATGCCGCGCTAAAAGATGTGCTGGCCATGCGCTGCCGGGAAGGAGCTGCTCTTAAAAAGGATCTTCTAAATCAAATAGAAACACTGGAAGAGTTCAGTTCGCAAATCCAAATTAAAGCAGCGACTGTTCCCCGTGATTATCAGAATAGACTTCGGGAACGATTGGCTACACTAGACGCAGAAGGCCTGATCGATGAAACGCGTTTAGCGCAAGAGGTCCTTTATTTGGCCGAACGCGCCGATATCAATGAAGAAATAGTGCGCCTGGTCAGCCACATGGAACAATTGAAATCCACTCTCGAACAGGACGAGCCGGTGGGAAGAAAGTTGGAGTTTATATTACAAGAGGCCAACCGAGAGATAAACACTATTGGTGCTAAGGCTCAGAATATGGATATCAGTGCTTTGGTAGTGCAGTGTAAAGCCACGCTTGAAAAAATGCGCGAGCAAGCCCAAAACGTGGAGTAGGGATTGGCTCCTGCCCTGAAGGAGGGATTTGTTGATGGCCATTAAGCTAATTAATATCGGATTTGGCAATATTGTATCGGCCAACCGAATTGTGGCTATTGTTAGCCCGGATTCAGCGCCAATTAAACGCATTATACAAGAAGCCCGGGACCGAGGCATGCTCATCGATGCTACTTATGGGCGGCGGACAAGGGCGGTAGTTATTATGGACAGCGACCACGTGATTTTATCTGCCGTGCAGCCGGAAACCGTAGCGAACCGCCTGGGCGGGCGGGTGCCAGCGAGCGACAACAGTGATCATGACAAGGGGTGAGACTCGTGCACCCAGGTTTGCTATTAATAGTGTCAGGACCGTCAGGCTGCGGCAAGGGAACAGTTTGTGATCTACTGCGCAAGCGCAATCCAAACTTGGCTTATTCCATTTCTGCCACCACGAGAAGGGCCCGACCAGGAGAGCGGGATGGAATTGATTACCTTTTTTTGACTCCCGATGATTTTCAGCATCAGGTGGAGCAGGATGGGTTTTTAGAGTGGGCCCGGGTGTTCGGTCATTTTTATGGGACACCGCGAGCTTGGGTGGAAGAATGCCTAGAAACCGGGAAGGATGTGCTACTGGAAATAGACCCCCAGGGGGCATTACAGGTGAAAGCCGGTTATCCCGCTGGGATTTTACTTTTTCTTCTTCCACCTAGTTTGTCTGAATTGGAAAACCGGATTAACCGGCGCGGCACGGAAAGCGCTGAAGAAAAGGCACAGCGCTTGAAGGCGGCCGAGCGAGAAATCGCCCAAATACGTTATTATGATTATTTGGTGGTCAACGATAAGGTGGAGCAGGCGGTGTTAACAATAGAAGCCATTTTACAAGCTGAACGAAGTCGTGTTGACCGATATAGTAAACAAAAACTGAAGGCCATGCTGGAGGGATAAAGTTATGAAAGGACCTAGCCTGGCTAAATTACGCCAGCGCATACCAAACAAATATATGTTGGTGGCAGCTGCATCAAAACGTGCCCGCCAGCTAATGGGAGGATCGGCTCCCCGTTTGGATAACGTGCGTGGTAAGCCAGTAAGCATAGCTTTGCAGGAAATAGCAAGCGGGGTCATTGTTCCGGAAATACCGGAAAATGACCGTGAATAAGGTGAGTTTGAATGAGTAAAAAAACCGTAATCCTGGGAATTACGGGCGGAATAGCTGCCTATAAAGCAGCTCACGTAGCTAGTTCATTGGTTCAGTCCGGGCATACAGTTAAAGTGATAATGACCGAAGCGGCTACCCGTTTTATTGCCCCGCTTACTTTTCAGACCCTCAGCAATCAGCCGGTAGCGATCGATATGTTCGATACGCCAAAAAGGTTTGATCCGGCCCATATCGCTTATGCTCAAGCAGCTGACTTGATTGTTATAGCCCCTGCTACGGCAAATATGATCGCCAAATTGGCCCTGGGCTTGGCTGACGATATGATCAGCGCAACTGTGCTAGCCAGCCGGGCTCCGGTCTTGATCGCCCCGGCCATGAATGCCAATATGTATGCGAATCCAGTTGTACAGCAGAATTTAAGCCTGCTTAAACAGCGGGGTGTAAGCATCATTGAACCGGAAACAGGATTTTTAGCTTGCGGCGCCAAAGGACAAGGCCGCTTAGCAGCGCCGGAACGCATAATTTCGGCAATCAATAAACTATTAGCCCCTGGACTTGATCTTGCCGGCTGGAAGGTGCTGATAACGGCCGGCCCTACCCGGGAACCGCTGGATCCGGTCCGGTTTTTGTCCAACCGCTCGACCGGGCGCATGGGGTATGCCTTAGCGGCGGTAGCCGCCCAAAGTGGTGCTCAAGTAACTTTAGTAAGCGGCCCTACGTCTTTACTAGTACCGCCGGGGGTAGAACGTATTTCGGTAGCTACAGCGGAAGATATGTACCGGGCAACGAAAGAGCATTTTCCCCAAGCCTCGGCTCTTGTTATGGCAGCGGCAGTAGCGGACTTTCGCCCCAAGGCCTACAGCCCCGGCAAGATAAAAAAGAAGGACGGTGGCGAGTTGGTTTTGGAACTTGAGCGGACGGTGGACATCTTGAGCTCTGTGGCCCAGATCAAACAACCGCATCAACTAACGATTGGTTTTGCGGCTGAAAGCGCCCACCTTATTAGCCGAGCCCGTGAAAAGCTAAATCAAAAACAGCTTGATTTTATTGTAGCCAATGATATTACCCGTACTGATGCGGGTTTTGAAGCCCCGACCAATGAAGTGACCATACTGTGGCCGGATGGTAGAACAGAACAACTGCCTTTGGCTACCAAAGAAAAAATTGCGATTTGGATTTGGGAACGGGCTAAAAAAAGGCGGGAGGAGCTGTTAGCTAGGCTGGAGAAATAACATTCCGGGGAGGGAGAACCACCAACATGGCCAAGCTAGCGGCGGTACTGGTTGATCTGATTACATCGGCAACGAATAAGACCTTTACTTATAGCATTCCCAACACCATGAAGGACCAAGCCGTATACGGCTGTAAAGTTCAAATACCTTTTGGCCCACGCACTCTCACAGGCTATATTGTTCCGGAAAAACCGGAGCCAAGAGAAGAAGTACGCCCCATTTCTGCGATTTTAACCAATAGCTTGTTTACCAGGGAAGCTTGGGAACTGGCCCGCTTTGTGGCTGACAAGTATTTGTGCCACCTTGTGGAAGCCTTGTATTTGGTCCTTCCACCGGGTATAAATAGAGGCTTATCCGTAGATCGACGGGTAAGGTATGTCGACTTACTGCTGGCGGAACAGGAAGCCCAAAATTTGGCCTCCCAACTTGCCAACAGGGCACCGGCGCAGGTGCGTATCTTATTTACCCTGTTGCAGCAACGACCGTTAACGCGCCAGCACCTTTTAAAACAGGCTCCTGCTGCTGCCAGCAGCCTGCAGGCGCTAATAGACCGCGGTGCAGTTACAACCTGGATCGAAACAGAGCCTTTATTAATGGAATCCAAACCAGTGGAAACAATAAAAGAACAGCCACCTTTACTTACCGAAGATCAGTCCCGGGCCTTACAGCCTGTTTTGAAAGCCTTAAGTTCGTATCGCCATGAACGATTTCTTCTCCACGGTGTGACCGGCAGCGGTAAAACCGAAGTATATCTTCAGGTTTTGGCTGCAGCACTTAGACAGGGACGAGGCGGAATAGTACTGGTTCCGGAAATTGCCTTAACACCGCAGATGCGGGAACGATTTGTCCGCCGCTTTGGTTCTAAAGTAGCTGTTTTGCACAGTGGGCTCAGGGATCGGGAGCGCTACAATGAATGGCTACGTATCGAGCAAGGACAGGCACGGATCGTACTGGGGGCACGGTCGGCTATATATGCTCCTTTAAAGTCAATTGGTGTTATCGTCCTCGATGAAGAACATGAAACAGCATACAAGCAGGAGGAAAGCCCCCGTTATCATGCCCGCGAGGTGGCGCTTTGGCGGGCCAGCAAACAAGGGGCTGTGGTTATTTTAGGCAGTGCAACCCCGGCGGTTGATACTTACTATCGAGCTCAAAAAGGCGATTATAGGCTGCTCACTTTGCCCAGAAGGATTGCCCATCGTCCTTTACCTCAAGTTAAGATCGTAGATATGCGGGCTGAACTTTTGGCCGGCAACAGAAGTATTTTTAGCCGACTTCTTCAGGTCGAACTAAAAAAAACGCTGGTCGCCGGGCGGCAGGCAATATTGTTCCTTAACCGTCGCGGTTACAGCACCTTCGTTCTCTGTCGCCGCTGCGGCTTAGTAGCTAAATGTCCCCATTGTGATCTGGCCCTGACGCTTCATAAAGTGGGCCGGCGGTTAATTTGCCACTATTGTGGCTACAATGAACCCCAGTATCATACCTGCCCTGATTGCGGAAGTAACCATCATATACGTGATTTTGGCTGCGGCACCCAACGTGTCGTTGCGGAAGCGAACCGCTTATGGCCTCAGGCCCGGATCCTTAGATTAGATGCTGATACCAGTGCCCGCGTTGGTGCTACCGACAAAATCATCACCTCGTTTTCCCGGGGGGAAGCCGATATCTTGGTCGGTACCCAGATGGTAACCAAAGGGTTGGATATTGCCCGCGTCACATTAGTGGGTATCATAAGCGCTGATTTAACTTTAAATCTTCCTGACCCTTATGCGGCCGAACGCACCTTCCAGCTGTTGGAGCAGGTAGCTGGACGTACAGGACGCGGCGAGGTTCCAGGTCAAGCTGTGTTGCAGACATACACTCCCGATCATTTTAGTATCAAGGCAGCCAAACAGCATAATTACCAAGCTTTTTATCAGCAAGAGCTGGAGCGACGCCGCCGCTATTTATACCCGCCCTTTACCAGGATAATTTTGGTGCGGGCATTGGCGGCGGCGGAAAAAACAGCCGCGTCTATTTTGAACCAGCTGCTTGCCCTATTACCCACTGAAGAAGCAACAAGAATAGAGGGACCTGCCCCATGCCCATTTTTGAAAGTGGGGGATAAGTTCAGATGGCAACTTATAATTAAAGGCGCTAACCTGAAAAAAATAAAAAATCAACTGGCTGCAGCCCTTCCGCAGGTGGCCGCAGCTAGTCAGCGGGTGGGGGCGCGGGTGACAGTGGATATAGACCCGCTGTTTTATTTGTAGTAAAGGAGAGGCTGCAATGACTAACATTCGACTTTACGGGGATCCGGTATTAAGACAACGGGCCCAGCCGGTTACCAAATTCAATTCTAATCTGCGGCAATTGTTGCAAGATATGGCCGGATCCATGTATAATGCTAGTGGTGTCGGATTAGCGGCCCCACAGATAGGCGAACTGCTTAGGGTAGTTATCATTGATATCGGTGAAGGGCTGCTGACGATGGTCAATCCGGAGATAATAGCGGCAGAAGGTGAAGACATAGGTGTAGAAGGCTGCCTTAGCCTGCCAGGTATAATAGGCGATGTACCGCGCAGCAGCAAAATCACCGTGCGCGCTTTTGATAAAGAAGGTCGCATCCAGCAGATCAGCGGGGAAGGACTTCTGGCCCGGGCGATCCAGCATGAACTGGATCATTTAGACGGTATTTTATTTATTGACCGGGCGCAAAATATCCGACCTTGCACAAATGAACAAGACAACGGGGAAGATGAAGGATGATAAAATGCGAATAGTTTTTATGGGCACACCCCGATTTGCTGTTCCTACTCTGCAGAAGTTAGGCCCAGCGGTAGTGGGGGTAGTTACCCAACCTGACCGGCCCCGGGGCCGGGGATACCGGCTTCAGCCATCGGCTGTAAAACAGGCGGCAGCAGCGGCTGGAATCCCACTGCTACAGCCTCAGCAGGTGAATGACCAAACGGCCTTGGCCGAAATTACAAATCTGTCACCGGACCTTATTGTTGTGGTGGCCTTTGGCCAAATCCTGTCAGCAAAGCTGTTAGCTTTGCCGCCGCTGGGCTGTATCAATTTGCACGCCTCCTTGTTGCCGCGTTGGCGCGGCGCCGCCCCCATCGAGCGGGCTATTATGAACGGCGATGCTGTTACCGGCGTTACGACTATGTATATGAGCACCGGACTGGACACCGGGGATATAATTATGCAAGAAAAGGAAGAAATCAGACCTGATGATACGGCCGGTACTTTAGCTGTGCGGCTGGCACAAAAGGGAGCGCACCTGGTCCAAGATACAGTCAAAGCAATCGCTACCGGGACGGCGCCACGCCATCCGCAGGACGATGCTTTGGCCAGCTGGGCACCGCCGCTTGGCAAAAAAGACGAGATTTTAAATTGGCGGCTGCCGGCCCGGCAAATAGCAGACCAAATACGGGCCCTAAATCCGGCACCGGGGGCAGTTACCTTTGTGGCCGAAAAACGGCTAAAAATTTGGCAGGCCAGGGTCATCGATGGCGGTTTATCTGGAGAGCCTGGGCAAGTATTGGAAATACGAACCGACGGTCTTGTAATAGCTTGTGGAGCCCAAGATGCGGTGCTAATTCACGAGGTTCAGCCTGCGGGCAAGCGGTCAATGCCGGCCCGAGCCTATGCCTGCGGTTATCATGTAAGGCCGGGTGATGTTTGGGGCTAAAGGGGGAACTTTCGGTGGCCAAGAAGAGACTGATTTTGGGGTTAGCCCTTTGTTTTTTGGTTTTGCTAGGTGCTTTGGCCGGCAGGCTGTGGTATGTTTCTTTTTATGGCTTGGACAAATTGTCACGGTACATTTTTTTTTGCTTGGGTCTGACTTTTTTTCTGTTTGTACTTGTAGCTTTACTGGGTGTAGCTGGTGTGGTTCTGGTAATTTTATGCCATCGCCCGATTCCGGTTTTTGATGCCCCGATCAATATTCTTATTACCAAGTTGCTACCATTATCCATGTATGCGGGGCGCTTATTCCGTGTAGCCAAACAGAAATTAGAACGATCATTTATTGAAATTAACAATACCTTAGTTCGGGCCCGAAAAATTAAGGTTCCACCCGAACGGCTGCTTATCCTGGCCCCGCATTGTTTACAATATTCAGGCTGCGGGCTCAAAGTCACAGCTGATGTCAACAACTGCCGTTCCTGCGGCCAGTGCCAGATTAAGGACTTACTTTTGTTGGCCCGGGAGCTGAATGTGCAGCTTGCTGTTGTTACCGGCGGGACATTGGCCCGTAAGAAAGTACTAGAACTTAAACCGCAAGCTATCGTGGCCGTGGCTTGTGAACGGGATTTATCCAGCGGGCTACAAGATGTTTACCCACTGCCTGCTTTTGGCATATTGAACGAACGCCCCCATGGGCCCTGCGTGGATACTAAGGTAAGTTTGGAGCGCTTACGGGCTGCTGTACTTAGTTTTATCGAACCGGAGGCTGAAACCGCGGGGGTGAATTGATTGCTCTTAATTATGATTTTGTTAGCGCTGTTTTTCCCTTGGGTACTGTTCCCGCTGCTATTGATTTTTCTTTTTAATTTGTTGCTGATCCCTTTTGGTTTTACCATCCGATCAATGTTGAACCTGCTGATGGTCCCGGGGCAATTAGTGCGTGTGGCTTTTAATCGCAACCTCAGAAGGAACCATGCGCTTGAGCATGCTACTATAAACGTTATCGAAGAAAGGTTTGGGCCCCAGCAGCTATCCGGATATGCGGCTGAAGATGGGTTTTATATACTAGGGGTGGTGGATCCTGCTATGATAGACGCGGCGGCCCGAGCAGGGCATGGTCGCTTATTAGCCGGAGAGCGGGAATTAGCAATTCACCGCCGTTGCGGTACTACTATTGCGGCTGCTAATTTAATTTCCTCAGCAGCTTTTTTGGTCTTGCTTTGGGCTACGCGCCATTTTACCTTTTTGAATGTTATCCTTGCTTTGGCGATAGCCAATTTGACTGGGCCGCTATTGGGTAAGATCCTACAAAAATATGTTACGACATCATGGGATGTGCGGGACCGGGAAATTGATCGGGTTGAATACAGATGGAGGCAACCAACATTTATTTTTGGTGGCTTAGGAACGGCTCGCCAGCAGGTTTTTGTTCGGACTACCCGTTTATACTAGTTGTAACTGATAAATTGAACGTTATTGAGGATGATGATCTGTGTCAGCCGATAAAACTGCCCGTGATGTAGCTTTTGAAGTGCTGCTGCGGGTAGATTTGAGCAAATCATATGCTAATTTGCTTTTACCGCCGGCTTTGGCCCAAAGTGGACTAAATTCTCGTGATCGGGCTTTGGCCACCGAATTAGTATATGGAACAGTACGTACAGTAGGAACTTTAGACTGGGCGCTGCGGGAGCGTAGCAACATAGCCTTAGCTAAACTGGATCCGAAGGTTCGTACGCTCCTTAGACTGGGAGCCTACCAGCTTTTATATACCCGGATACCCCCTGCGGCAGCTTGCTTTGAAACCGTACAGCAAACAAAAAAAGTTTGCCACCGGGGAAGCGTCCGCTATGTTAACGCTGTACTTCGGCGCTTGGCCCGGGAGCGGCTACAGCTAGAATTTCCTGATCCGCATAAAGAACCGGTACGCCATCTAGCCCTGAAGCACTTTCATCCAGAATGGCTAGTTCAAAGATGGCTAGAACGGCTGGGGTTTGAAGATACCCTAGCCCTTTGCCGGGCAAACAATTTAATCCCGCCTCTTTGCTTGCGGGCTAACTTTACCTTAACTACCAGGGAGGAACTCAAGGCGCTGTTTGTACAAAAAGGCTACACGCCACGAGTGGCCGAAATTGTGCCTGAAGCACTGTATCTGGAAGGGGCCGGCAGTGTAACTGCCTTGCCGGGTTTTGAGGCCGGATTATTTACGGTGCAGGATGAAAGTTCAATGCTGGCCACATATGCTCTTGCGCCGCAGCCCGGAGAGCGATTATTGGACGCTTGTGCCGGCCCAGGTGGTAAAACCACCCACTTGGCCGAATTTACTCGAGCTGAGAGCCAGATCTTGGCTGTGGATATACATCCCCATAAGGCCGCTCTTATTCGGGAACAGTCAGCCCGGCTGGGCCTTGATTGTATCGAGGTTAAGACCGCTGATGCCCGGCGGCTGCCCGCAGATTTCAACCAAAAATTTGATAGGGTATTAGTTGATGCACCTTGTTCCGGAACTGGGGTACTGCGGCGAAGGCCGGATTTGCGCTGGCGCAAGACCCCTCGGGAGCTGATCCACCTGCCTCAAATGCAATTGGAAATCTTACTGGGGGCTAGTGAAGCCCTGGCCGCTGGTGGAACCTTAGTGTATAGTACCTGTAGTTTGGAGCCGGAAGAGAATATGGAGGTCGTTACCGCGTTCTTAAACCTCCGACCGGAATTTAACCCGCTGGATCTTAGGCCCCGGTTAGAACAGCTAATTTACGATCCTACGCTGAAGCATGGTTTTCTTCAGGTATATCCGCATAGACATAACATGGATGGGTTTTTTCTAGCGGCCTTGAAAAGGCATTCAGGGAAGGAGCAGGGACGTGACTAAGCTGAATCTATGGGGGCTTTGCCGCCACGAATTCCATGATCTAATGCGCTCCTGGGGGCAAGCGGATTACCGAGCCGACCAAATTTTCCAGTGGCTGTATAAACGGCTAGTTTTGTCACCGGCCGAGATGACTAACCTCCCGGTCCAGCTACGGAAACGCCTGTCCGAGGAGACTTCCTTGAACTACCCTGCTTTAGGACAACGTTATTATTCCCCGGCTGCTAACGCGGTTAAACTGTTGTTCACATTACCTGACAGACAATCCGTGGAAGGAGTACTGCTTAAATACCGCAGCTGGTTTAGCGCCTGCGTTTCATCCCAGGCTGGCTGCCGCATGGGTTGTGCGTTTTGCGCCTCGACTATTGGAGGCTTGGACCGCAATCTGACTGTAGCCGAAATAACCGGACAACTGGTGCATTTGGCCCGGGAAGCCAACCAGCTAGGGGGTGATGTACGAGGCTTGGTCCTGATGGGCATAGGAGAACCTTTGGATAACTACGAAAATGTGCTAAAGTTTTTAAACCTAATCACTGACCCCGATGGCTTTGATATCAGTTACCGCCGGATCACTCTTTCTACCTGTGGGTTAGTGCCGGGAATTCTGCGCTTAGCCCGTGAAAAACTGCCTTTGACATTAGCGGTATCTTTACATGCGCCTACCGATGATCTTAGGAATAAACTGGTGCCGGTCAATAAGGCTTACCCGCTGAGCGAGCTGATGGCTGCTTGCCGTGAGTATACTAAACTTACCGGAAGGCGGCTGACCTTTGAATATGTGTTGCTGGGCCAAGTAAATGATTCGCTTGCCCAAGCCCACCAGTTAGCCGATCTGGTTGGAAGACTGCCTAGCCATGTTAACTTGATCCCTTTTAATCCGGTAACAGGCAGTAACTTTGATCCTCCCGAGCCCGGGCGGGTAAAAGCTTTCTACGCTGCACTCCGGGCCTGTGGCATTTCGGCAACTGTTCGCCGCGAACTAGGCCAGGACATAGGGGCCGCTTGCGGGCAGCTGAGGCGGCGGGAACTTGAAAACAGGATGTGACAGTAGTGATTGGTTTATGGAGGTCACTAATTAATAAGATTCATCCTGGTAGCCAGCAAAAAAACAGCCTGTCTGATAATATCTGGCTCCATTTGGTGGCGTTTGTTGAAGAGTGTGGCAAAAAAACGACTTCACGCCCCAGCTTATATAAGATAACTGTTCCAAGCGAGACCTTGCACCAACTGGGTTCGCAAGTTGCTGATCTGGAGAAGGATTTGGCAGCCAGACTAACGGCGGAAGCGCGCATTAGAGGCTATCCTGCTGGCGAAGTTAGGCTAAAAATTACCGGCGGATCTGTTAACAGCATCCAAGTTGGGGTTGCTAGCAGTTTGGAGATAGCCGCAGAAGTGGACAATGAAACTACTGCCGTATACCAGCTTACGAAGCGTTGCCAACGAGCACCTTTACCACGACGTCAACTGATCGTACTAGCCGGCCCCCAACGAGGAACCATATTCGCCTTGTGGGAACCGAAGATATTAGTCGGGCGCAGCGAAACAAATCATGTTGTGCTTTATGATGAAGGGGTATCTAGAGTACATCTTAGGCTTGTTTGGGCGGGCAACGAAGATCTGTTGGAAGATCTAGGCAGTCTCAATGGCACTTGGCTAAATGGGCGTTTAATACGTGAACAAAAGCCGCTCCGGGTTGGAGATAAGATAACACTAGGGTCCACTGTTTTGGAGTACCGGGGGTGAAGCTATGGATATCATTCGGTTGATAGTCCAAATCGTGTTCGTTAGTTTTTTCTATTGGTTTATCTTTTCCGTGGTGCGCGCATTGGAACGTGACCTCGGACGCCCGGAAGATAAAGCTGCGGGTGGATATAAAGCCCCGGTTTCGGGGGGTGACTAAAGTGTCGCTTGGTTGGGCCCGGACAGATACAGGCAAAATTAGGCTCGATAATGAGGATGCATTTTGGTTCGGCGGGGAGAAGGATTGGTACCTGGCTCTGGTAGCTGATGGAATGGGCGGACATCAGGCCGGGCATATAGCCAGCCAACTGGCCACCGGTATAATTCGATCGCATGTCAAAGCCCGCTTGAAAAACAAAGCTGCGGCTGCCGGGGTTCTTCAGGAAGCGGTGCAAAATGCTAATAGCGAAATATTTGTCCACGCCCAAAACGACCGAGGTTTATCAGGAATGGGCACTACAGTTACAGCCCTGTTTCTCCACGGTGGAATTGCCGAAATTGCCCATGTTGGGGACAGCCGGGCTTATTTGTTCCGCCAAAAAAAACTGCGACAGTTAACCAATGATCATTCTTTAGTTCAAGAATTAGTCGATGCCGGATCTATATCACCGGCACAGGCTAGACGGCACCCCCAACGGCACCTATTAACCAGAGTTTTGGGTACGTCTGCTTCCATTTCTGTTGATAAAATATGCTCACGGATACAACCCGGAGATTTGTTCTTACTTTGTACGGATGGTCTTACCGGTGAGCTAACCGATGATAAGATCGAAACAGTACTCAGATCTTACCGGCCAGCAACGGCGGTTGAACAGCTGGTCAGGCAAGCCTTAAGGATGGGCGGTCATGATAATATTACTGCCTTGTTAGTACAAGTAGGTGATAAGCTGTGACCCAAAGCCGGCGGCTAGAGGGCTCGTTGCTGTTTAAGGCGTTTATATTAGGCTGGCTTTCATTTTTCCTATCCTGGGTAGCAGCGCCGGTATGGGAACCGCAGGCTTTGGCTTACCCGGTTGTGGTCTCAGCAGCGCTGCTTGCGGTCCACCTTTGCTTAAAAAAAGTGGGATCGGTTGCTGATCAATTGCTCCTGCCTTTGACTGCTGTGCCGCTTTTTTTAAGTGTAGCCATCTTGTACCGTCTAGAAAGGTCGAAGGCGTTTTGGCAGGTAATTTGGATCCTTTTGGGCTTAGCAGTGCTGCTCGTGTTTCAATTCATTCCCAATATAAGAAAATGGCGCTCTTATTGGGCTTTGCTGCTGCTGTTGGGCCTGGTTTGGCTAGCAAGTACCCTTATCTGGGGAGTAGAAGTACACGGCTCTAAAGTATGGCTCGAGCTCGGACCGGTGAGGCTACAACCGAGCGAACCGGCAAAAATTTTATTTGCCCTGGCTCTGGCAGGATATTTAAGCAACCGGAAAGAGTTGCTTTATGTTCGCTATTGGCGCTTGGGGAGGCTTAAACTTCCCCACCTCGTGTATATTGGACCCTTGGTTGTAGTGCTTATTCTTACTTTATTGCTGACGGTAATCCAACGCGATTTAGGTACAGGACTGCTTTTGTTTGGGGTTTTTATCTGTGAGTTATATGTGGCGGCCCCGCGCTGGGACTATTTGGCCCTAGGGTTAGGCTTTTTAGGTGCTAGCAGCATAATTGGCTACCGCTTGTTCCATCATGTGCGGGTTCGATTTGACATTTGGCTCTCGCCCTGGGAATATGCTCATGGCCAGGGCTATCAGCTAGTACAGTCCTTATTAGCAACCAGCGCCGGAGGTCTTTTTGGGGCTGGTTTAGGGCGCGGATGGCCACAGTTAATTCCGGCCGTTGCGACCGATCTTACTTTTGTGGCTTGGTCCGAAGAGACCGGGTTAGCCGGTGCGATTGCCCTGATCCTAGTTTATATGTTGCTTATAGAGCGGGGGCTCAAAGCAGCCGCAAGTAGCGATGATGACTTCTTATGTTTGGCTGGGGTGGGAATATCAAGTTTGTTTGCGCTCCAATCTATAGTCATCATCGGCGGCGCGCTCCGCCTGCTTCCTTTGACGGGCGTAACATTGCCGCTGTTTAACTACGGCGGTAGTTCGTTAGTCAGCTCGCTCGCTGCTATTGGCTTTTTATTACGTTTATCGGATGAGGGAAGACCTGATGCGGGCTAATATACGGAAAGTGGCGCGGTTTTTTGTCGCTGGCTTTGTCGTTATTATCTTAATCTTAACCAACCTTACCGTGATCAAACGGGAAAGGCTGATGGCTTCACCATATAACAAACATCGCCTTTCTGGCTGGGATACCCAAAGCCACCGGGGAGGAATTTATGATTACCGTGGCGAAGTTTTAGCGGTCACCGATAATAAAAGCAGGCGGCGTCATTATCCCCGTGGTAAAACAATGGCCCCAGTACTTGGCTATTTGGACCCAAATATCGGTGCGGCGGGCTTGGAGGCCCGCTATAGTGCGGAACTTGGCGGGTGGCCCTCATTTTGGGCAGCATTAGGGTTCGGCTTACCGCTGACACCGGTGGGCGAAGATTTGATTCTTACTGTCAATGCTAACTTGCAGCAGCTGGCTATGGATTGTTTGGCGGGTTATCACGGGGCGGCGGTAGTGCTGGATCCTCGCACGGGGGCAGTATTGGCATTGGCCAGCCAACCTTCGTTTGATCCCGAGCATATTGCCCAGGAATGGGGGAATGTTTATCAAGATGCAGCTTCCCCCCTGTTAAACCGGGCAGTGCAAGGATTATATCCGCCGGGCTCAATCCTAAAACTGCTGACAATGGCTTCAGCCTTGTCTCAAAAGCCCGATTTGGCTACAAGGCTGTATAATTGTTCTGGGACAGCATACGGCATACGTTGTTCCGAACCTCATGGTGAACTTGATTTAGTTACGGCTTTAGCAGTTTCTTGCAACACGGTATTTGCAGAGCTCGGGGTAGAATTAGGCAATGGCATTTTGGCCCAACAGGCTAAACGGATCTGGTTTAACCGCAGCATACCTTTTGAACTCCCACTAGCGGTAAGTTTATTCTCTTCCGGTCAGGCTGACGATAATGAAACTGCCCAACGTGCTATTGGCCAGGGACAGATAGTGGTTACACCTATGCAAATGGCTTTGCTCACTGCAGCTATTGCCGGGGAAGGGGTCATTTGGCAGCCTTATTTGGTCCAGGAGCGGCATTTGGCCGGGAGGGTTTTCGTCCAGACCAAACCTAGAAAACTGGCCAGTTTTATTTCACCAGCCGTGGCAACCGCCCTGACTGAGGCCATGATTGAGGTAAGCGAACGCGGAACCGGAACTGGAATGTTTTTGCCCGGAGTTAAAGTAGCCGGCAAGACCGGCACAGCCGAAAACCCCCACGGAGCCCCTCATGCTTGGTATGTAGGTTTTGCTCCGGCCGATAACCCCCGGGTTGTAGTGACTGTATTGGTGGAAAACGCAGGTAGCGGTGCAGCAGCGGCGTTACCTTTAGCGAGGCAATTGTTAGGACTGGCATTAGAAGAGGTGAGCTAAGTGTCCCGGATATTGGCTGGTAGGTACCAACTAGCGGAAAAGATCGGCGAAGGCGGCATGGCTGTAGTTTATAAAGCCCGCTGTGCTATTTTGGATCGCTGGGTGGCGGTTAAAATCTTGCGCGATCAGTATGCTACCAACTTGGAGTTTGTCAAACGTTTCCAGCATGAAGCCAAGGCAGCCGCGCGGTTGACTCACCCTAATATTGTGTCTATTTATGATGTCGGTGAAGACCAGGGATGCCATTTTATTGTCATGGAATATGTCGAAGGTGAGACCTTAAAAGAATGTATATCCAACCAGGGGGCACTTGCGCCGCAAAGAGTAGCACAGATAGGCCAACAGGTGGCTGCGGCGTTGGCACATGCTCATTGCCGTGGAATTATCCACCGCGACATTAAGCCCCATAATTTATTAATCAGCCCGGGGGGGCAAGTTAAAGTTACCGACTTCGGTATCGCCCGGGCTGCAGCAGCCTCCAGCCTTACCGAAACCGGGGTAGTGCTGGGATCAGTACACTACTTTTCGCCAGAACAGGCGCAAGGAGGCACCGTTGACGCCCGGTCTGATATTTACGCCCTGGGTGTAGTCTTATATGAACTTTTGACCGGCAGACCGCCGTTTACGGGAGACTCGCCTATAGCCATTGCCCTGAGCCACTTGGAGTCAGAGCCGGCGGCAATAACTGGGCATTTCCCCCAGGTACCGGCCGCCCTGGAACAAGTGGTTATGAAGGCTGTAGCCAAAGACCCAGAACAGCGTTATCAAACAGCCGGGGAACTGAATCTGGCGTTAGCCCAATTTAGCGGCCGATCTGGGGAGGATGTGGAGGCTACCCGGGCACTAACGACAATCCCTGGGCGCCGGCCGGGCAATACACCTAGCCGGCTGCGGTTTAACCGGCGGTCTACAGTTTGGCTAGTGGCTACCGTGTTACTGTTGGGCATTTTTACCGGTACACTATTGTGGTTCAGGCACTATTTTTTGGTCCCGGTAGTAGAAGTGCCTTCTGTAGTGGGGATGGCGGCGGAAGACGCCCGCTTAATATTAGAAGAAAAAGGCCTTGGCTATTATGTGTTACGGGAAGTGTATAGTGAAGAGGAAGCGGGCACCGTGTTAGAACAAGATCCAAAACCAACCTCGATCAGAAAAAGTGGTGTCGGTGAACAGGTTGGAGTAGTTTTGAGCAAGGGACGGGAATTGGTTCAAGTGCCAGATATCCGAGGACAAACCCAGGCTAGGGCCGAAACAATACTATCCCAGCACAACCTGGCCCAGGGCACAGTACGGCACGAATATGATCCGGTTACACCGGTGGACTTGGTCTTGGGTCAGGATCCAGCACCGAAAATTCAAGTGCCGGCAGGATCGAAAGTATCTATAGTGTTATCATTAGGGCCGCCGCCGCAGCCGGTGATGGTACCGGATTTGGCCGGGAAAGATTTGGCAGTGGCGCAGAGCGAATTGGCTGCGGCAGGGCTAGAACTGGGTGAGGTTGGCGAGGAACCGAACAATATTTACAGCCTAGGGAAAGTGGTGCGCTCTGAGCCGCCGCTTGGAACTACGGTTCAGGAGGGAGATACCATCAATTTGATTGTTAGCCAGGGTCCGCAGGTTGATTCGGAACTTGTAACCTTTGTTGTGAATATGATTGTTCCGGAAGGGCCAGATTACCAGCAGGTGGAAATTTGGGTGGTCGATGGTGAAGCTGAGCGGCTTGCTTGGAAGGATCGACTGGCGCCCGGCGACAATATAAACCATTCTTTGAGGACTAAACCCCAAAACAAAATAAGAATCAATCTAGATGGACGCCTGTGGAAGGAGTTCCCAGCCAGTGCCGGCAGTGGAGCCTAGACAAGGACTTGTTACCCGGGCCCTGGGCGGTTTCTTTTTTGTTGCTAGCGCCGGGAAAACCTACCGCTGTACAGCCAAAGGTGTTTTAAAGCAGCGGGCGGAAATTATCGTTGGCGACCGGGTGACTTTCATTGAAACAGAACCTATGCGAGGGGTTATCGATGATGTGCTGCCACGTCGGACCCGGCTGTTACGTCCTCCGGTGGCCAATGCGACCAAGGCTGTGGTCATATTTGCCATTAATAAGCCGCCGCCTAATTATATGTTGATAGACCGTATTTTAGTTCAGGCCGAAGCTGCCGGCCTCAACATAATTATATGTTTAAATAAGATCGATCTAATTGAACGGGCCGGTCAGGATCAAGAACTGCTGATTCCCTACCGCTCGGCCGGGTATCGCACCTATAGCGTAAGCAGTAAAACCAGGGCTAATTTGGAGCCTCTAAGGGATGAATTTAAGGATTGTATCAGCGTGCTCGCCGGACAATCAGGGGTGGGCAAGTCCAGCCTGCTGAATGCTTTGGAACCGGGCCTAGAGTTGGCTACCGGAAAAATAAGCTCACGCACCCTGCGGGGCCGTCATACCACCCGCCGGGTCGAATTGCTATCTTTGGCCACCGGCGGCTTGGTAGCCGATACGCCCGGTTTTAGTACGCTGAGCCTTCCGGATGTTGAGCCGGAGGAGTTGGTGTATTTGTTCCCTGAACTGGGGGCCATAGCTCCCTACTGCCGTTTTGCTGATTGTCGTCATGAGACTGAACCTCACTGTGCTATATTAGCTGCTGTGGGAGCGGGGGAAGTGGCGGCGAGCAGGTTTCAATCATATTTAAGTATGGCTGCGGAGTTGCGCGAATTAAGGAGGAAGTGGTGATGGTAAAGATTGCGCCCTCCCTGTTGTCGGCCGATTTTTCAGCCTTGGGGTCTGAGGCAATCAAGGCTGAAGAGGCGGGAGCTGACCTGCTACATCTTGATGTTATGGACGGCCATTTTGTGCCTAATATTACCTTTGGGCCTCAGGTAGTTAAGGCTATACGACAACAGACTGAACTACCACTGGATGTGCACCTTATGATCGCTGAGCCCGATCGTTATCTGGAAGATTTCGCTGCTGCCGGAGCTGATATCATTTCTGTTCACGTCGAAGCTTGCTTGCATCTTCACCGTACAATTTCCCAGATACGCGAGCTGGGTAAAAGCCCGGCCGTAGCTTTGAACCCGGCAACCTCGGTTCACACCCTGTTTCCGATCCTAGGCTTAATCGATATGGTGCTGCTTATGACCGTAAACCCTGGTTTTGGCGGCCAAAAGTTTATTGTGGAAGTTGTGCCCAAAATAAAGCAGGTAGCCAAAGAGATAAGACAACGTGGCCTGAATGTAGCAGTGCAGGTGGATGGTGGTATTGATCCGGAAACTGCGGCTATAGCAGTATCAGCCGGGGCTAATGTGCTGGTAGCCGGGTCAGCGATTTTCGGCTCCCCAAATATCAAAACTGCCATAACGGCTATCAGGCAAGCAGGGACGGTGCTTTAACATGGAAGCGGTCATAGTAGCTGCGGGCGAGCTGGACACCAGCTTCCAGACTTATTTAAATGCAGCTAAACTTATAATCGCCGCCGATGGAGGCGGCGATTATCTGCTAAAATTAGGTATTGTTCCTAAGGTAGTAATAGGTGACTTCGATTCTATCAGCCCTGAAGCAGTGGCCAAGTTTAAAACAAGCGGCAGCAAGCTAATACAGGTTGAGCGAGAAAAAGATGAAACTGATACCGAACTTGCAGTCCAATATGCCCTTCGGTGTGGCGTTCGCGATATTGTTATATTAGGTGCGCTGGGGGGGCGGCTCGATCACACCTTGGCTAATCTAATTTTGCTGGCCCGACTGGCAAAAGATGGGATAAGGGCCAGAGCCGCTACCCCGTCCTTAACCGTTCATGCAGTAACCGGCCAGCTGGTAATCAGTGGTAATGCGGGAGAACTGGTGTCTGTTTTCCCTTTCCAAGGACCAGCTAAAGGGGTGACAGAAACAGGGTTTAAGTATTCGTTAAAAGATGCTGACTTGGACCCATTTGCTGTGGTTGGTATCAGTAATGAGCTAGCTGGGCCGCAAGGGGTTATTCAGGTAAAGAAGGGTGTACTTTTGGTTTTTCATTACCATAGTTGTAGGTAGCGATAAATTTTATTAATGGGTCGAGGCCACTTGTTTCAAAGTGCCGTAGTCAAATTACAGATAATATACCGGCTCTAGCATAAAGTTTGAGCCCAAACAAATCGATATTCGGACCATAAGGGCGAAGACGGCCGCTAGTTGTTGCTAGTGGCTGTCTTAATTTTTAGGGGATGCGGTACAACCCCCTTTTTTGATTAGGGTCAAAACCAGGTCGGGAAGAATATAATAAAGCAAAGTTAAATCAGGTACAGGGATAGAGGGGGTGTGCCAGGGATGAGGCGCCGGGCGCGATTTTGGCGGAGAAATTTTGGGGGAATTATTGCTGTCGGTGGGGCCATCATCTTTGCCCTAGCTATCCCGCCATGGGCTTGGGGAATGTTATTGGGGCTTATGCTGATTGTTGTAGGTAGTTATTTATATGGTCGTTCCATTTGATTCCGTTGGTCTGGGGACAAAAACTATAGCAATAGGGGGAAAAGATGTGCGTATTCATGTAGTCAAGTTGCCCAGGATTATCAGCAACATCCTTATCGGATTGCTGCGGACTTTTCGCCGCAGTGAATAGTAAAACAAGCCTTTAGGGGGTGAGGCCGAGGAAGGGAGAGAAGAAAGGTGGGCGAGAGAGTTCTCTGTCAAACATCTGGGTTTCGTCTGGTTGATTCACAATACCGGCGCCTAGTTCTGTACGAAGTCTTGCTGGCCGAGATAAATCAGCTGCTTAGCAAAATAGAAAGCGATGACGTCCAGCAAGTATACTACCGTCTTAAAGTTACCGGGAAATAACGGTAACTTTTTTATTGGCCCGATCGGTTAAGGTCAAAAAAAAAAGCGCATCTGTAGCGCTTTTCACAGGGCACGTTCGACTTTGCCGGAACGAAGGCATCTGGTGCATACATAGACCCGCCGGGGGCTTTTTCCGTCGACTAGTATCCGCACCCGCTGCAAATTAGGTTTCCAGGCCCGTTTTGTTCGAATATGGGAATGGCTTACTTTCATTCCGGTCTGCCGTTTTTTGCCGCATATGGCACAAGCTTTCATAATCTATACCTCCAGAAAACATGCTACCGAGCCTCTTGAATTCTAGCATACCTAGCTTATTCACGCAAGAAGATTTCGGGGCACTTTTGGTTACCGCTGCAGTAGTTTAATATTTAAACCCAAATACAAAGGTTTATCCCAGCTGTAGCCTGAAACGCTTGTGACCTATAGCCAGAACAGATATACTAATAATGTGGAAAAATAGAACTGGCAGCAAAGGGGGCATATTTGTGCTTAGTGAAAGCCGCACTGAATTGGGCACAATTGCTATTGGCCATGAAGTAGTTGCAACGCTGGCCGGTGCAGCTGCCATGGAAGGCTATGGCTTAGTTGGCATGGCTTCGCGGCGAATTACCGATGGCTTTGTCGAACTTTTGGGACGTGAAAACTGGGGCCGAGGAGTAGAAGTCAAACTGGATAAAGATAAAGCATACATTACCCTCCATATTATTGTCAGCTATGGGGTTCGTATTTCTGAGGTGGCAAGAAACGTAATGGAAAGGGTAAAGTATGCCGTAGAGGAGATTACCGGCTTGAAGGTGGCCCGAGTTAATGTTTATGTCCAGGGAGTACAAACAGATATGACCCGTTCGGGGGTGTAGAAGCATTGGCAGCAAAAAAAATTAATGGAATAATATTGCGAAAGATGCTCCGCGGAGCAGCAGCGGTTTTAGCAGCAAACAAGGATCAGGTTAATGCGCTCAATGTATTTCCTGTACCTGACGGTGATACTGGTACTAATATGTATCTTACTTTGACGGCAGCTGTGCAAGAAGCCGAAGCTGTTTCGAGTCCTTTGTCAGAGGTAGCTTTGGCGGCTTCTACGGGTTCCCTCATGGGTGCCCGGGGCAACTCAGGAGTGATTTTATCCCAATTTTTCCGCGGGCTAGGTACTGCCTGGGCAGGCCTTGACGAAGCCGGGCCTAAAGATCTGGCCCGTGCTTTTGAGGCGGCAGCTACAACAGCCTATAAAGCAGTTATGAAACCAGTGGAAGGTACGATGCTTACTGTAGCTAGATTTGCGGCCGATGGAGCGCTGGCTTGCGCCCGGCAGGGAAACACGGTGGAAACGGTACTAGCCGCTGCATTAGCTGCTGCCCGGACAGCCCTTGAAAAAACGCCGGATATGCTACCCGTACTGCGCGAGGCTGGAGTTGTGGATGCTGGCGGCCAAGGAGTAGTGCACATTCTGGAAGGAGCCTTGGCTAGCCTTAGGGAACAGGATCCGCTGCTGGTTCAGACTGTGGTTGATAAATCGCCGCTGGCACCAAAAGATGTCTATGATAGCGGTTCTGACCTGGCTTATACTTATTGTACCGAACTAATTGTTAAAGGTTTTAATTTGTCCGACGAAACAATTAAACAAAAAATAACGCCGCTAGGGGACAGCTTGCTGGTTGTCGGTGGCACCGATGTAATTAAAGTGCATATCCATACCAATAATCCCGGGCAGGTATTAGAGGAACTGCTGCCCTTTGGGTCCCTTCATAATATTGAGATTGACAATATGGCAGAACAAAAAAACCAATTTCAGGCGTCGCCGGCTGTAGCTGAAGAACTCAAACCTCAAGGCGTAGTCACTGTAGCCTTAGGATTGGGCATGAAATCCATCTTTGAAGGGCTAGGTGCCGATGTGGTAGTCAGCGGCGGCCAAACCATGAATCCAAGCACTGAGGAACTTCTTGAGGCTATTGCCAAAGTACCGGCGGCCAAAGTGCTAGTGCTGCCTAATAATAAAAACATTGTTTTAGCTGCGGAACAAGCCGGGGAAATGGCTGATCGGGAAGTGGAGGTTATTCCCACTACAAGCATGGCCCAAGGGATTGGGGCTATGGTTGCTTTTAATCCGGATACAGGCGTCGAAGACAATGTGCAAGCTATGAATTCAGCCGCCAGCAAGGTGACTACGGCTGAAATAACTTATGCGATCAGAACAACGAAGCTCAATGGACGTGATATTTCAGCTGGCGATATAATGGGTTTGGTTGACGGGGAACTACAAGTAGTAGGAAAGGAGATTGATGATGTAGCTCTCAAAGTTTTGGACCAGATAGTACGGCCAACCAATGAACTCATTACCCTGTTTAGCGGCGAGGAAATAAATCAAGACGAAGCAGAATCGCTGCTAGCTGTGATAGAAACCCGGTTCCCACACTGTGACGTGGAGCTGCACCAGGGTGGGCAGCCGTTGTATTATTATCTTATCGCTATAGAGTAGGTTATTGCAGATAGTGCTCGCCTGTGCCGGCCTCGATGCCGGGGTGCAAGGCGGCATTGAGTCCCCCGGCTATTATGCGGGCGATATCAGCGATCAGAGCATCGATCTCTTTAGGGGTAACAAATAAACCCTGCCAGTGAGTAGGTAGCAGTTGCTCCAACATTTCGGCTTGGTTATAGGCTGGCAAAGCGGCTTCTAATTCGGTTGCAGTGGCAATATTTGAACTCACCAATGCTTGGGAAAAGAGTTCCAAGGCATCACCGGCTAAAGTAGAAGCATGGATGACCGTAGGCACTCCGATAGCAATAATAGGGACACCCAAGCTATCCTCTGTAAGGCCCAGACGCTTGTTGCCTACGCCAGAACCAGGGTGGATTCCACTATCGGCTAGCTGAACAGTAGTGCTGATGCGGTGTAAGCTGCGGGAAGCTAAAGCATCTACTGCTATCACCAAATCTGGGTTAATGCGCTGGACAACGCCGCGGACAATCTCTTCGGTTTCCACACCGGTCAGTCCGAGTACCCCTGGAGCCAGGGCTGCTACTGATCGCAGGCCGCCTCTTAATTCTTGAGGCGCATACTCGAATAAATGCCGCGTTACCATCAAATTGTCCACCACCCGTGGGCCTAAAGCATCCGGGGTTGCATTCCAATTGCCTAATCCCACAACAAAAATTGTCGCTTCCGGGCCCAAATTCGCCAAGGCAGACACTTCTTCAGTCAAAACTTGAGCTACTTCGTCATTGATAGCATGCCCACCGCGCCGCATATTTGGTGCTTCGATAGTAATATATGTGCCCGGCGGCTTGCCTAGTTGCCGGGAACCTTCGGCATGGAAAATTTTAACCTTGGTTACCCGGGTGTTGTCGGTAGACCGTGTGAGTGTTTCCACACCGGGTATTTTTTGAGCAGGATCTCGTTCATACAAAATCTCTTGTGCTTCTAAAGCTAAATCAGTCCTGATCGATCGTTTATGAGGGTAAAGCATGATACCAACTCCTTCATAAAATGGTAATGGCGGCCGGGGAGGGCCGCCATCGGGAGAGGAGAAACCGGAGAAAAGAACTTATGGGGGAGAAGTGAAACCTTGCCTCGGTTATCATTATTACCCGTTCTGGGAAGGGATATACTAAAAACCCTGCTGGCAAAAAGTGGAACAAGATGCGGCCCAGCCGGCTGTTAAAAATTAGGGCCGGCTAGACGATGATAATAAAAAAGAACTTTTTATTTAACCGGTAACAGGCCTAAAAGCCTATCTCTTACGGCAGCTTGTGGTACAATAAGAAAAGCAACCAGATCTGGCAAGGAGTGACAATATGCGGGTGATAGGAGGGGAAAAACGCGGGTTTAAACTTGCTTGCCCGCCTGGAATGCGGGTTCGCCCCACGCCTGAGCGAGTACGGGAAGCAGCGTTTAATATTCTTGCCCCCCGGATTGTCGGCGCATCTGTTCTTGACCTTATGGCCGGAACTGGCGCTTTAGGTATCGAAGCATTGAGCCGTGGAGCAAAAAAAGCGGTTTTTGTCGATAACCATAGTCAAAGCATAGAAACCATCAGGCGCAATTTGGCCCGATGTGGCTTGGCCCATTTAGGCACGGTGATTAAAAAAGACGCCTTTTCCTTTTTGAAGCAGGGTGCAGGTACCCTGGGACCGTTTGACCTAATTTTTATTGATCCACCTTATGGTTGGAAAAAGCTACCGCAACTATTGCGGTTGATCAGTACTTCTGATTTTAAGCCAGAATCGTTAGTGGTGGTTGAACAAGCATTCGGGGCTGAGGTGCCCCTGGCCGCAGGGCAACTGCTGCAGTTCCAGCGCCGCCGCTATGGTAATAGTGAACTGGTTCTTTACCGGTTAAAAAATAAAAACATTTAGGCCTCGTTTGAAAGGAGATAACAATGTCGACTGCTGTTTATCCGGGAAGTTTTGACCCTGTTACGAACGGTCACTTAGATATAATACATCGCGCTTCACGTTTATTTGATACTCTTATTGTAGCTGTAGGCCGACAAGTTTCCAAAGAACCGTTATTTTCCACGATAGAACGGGTGGAAATGTTACGGGCAGTAACAAAAAACTTACCCAACGTAAAGGTAGACAGTTTTGATACTCTTTTAGCCCACTATGTCCAACAGCAGCAAGCTAATATTGTCATCCGGGGCTTGCGTGCGATATCTGATTTTGATTATGAATTCCAGCTGGCTTTAACTATCAAAAAGATGGATGAGAATATTGAAACCATGTTCATGATGACCAATTCGGAGTACAGTTTTCTCAGTTCTAGTATCGTAAAAGAAATAGCCCGCTTTGGCGGCTGTGTGCAAGGGTTGGTACCGCCTCTGGTAGCCCAACAATTGCGCTATCGATATTTACACGGAAAATAAGCCGGCTACTGCAACACCGGGGAGGGATAGTTGTATGGATATTTTTGACTTACTGGATCAGTTCGAGCATATGTTGGAGCATGCACCCAGAATTCCGTTTTCAGGCCGATTGGCAATCGGTGAAGATGAATTGATCGGTTTTGTCGAGCACCTGCGGCAAAGTCTGCCGGACGATATTCATCAGGCACGTTGGCTAACTAAAGAACGGCAGCGGTACCTTGAAGAAGCAGAGGCTGAAGCCCAAAAAATCACCGACCAAGCCAAAGTGCAGGCCAGCCGGCTGGTAGATGAGCATAAAATAAACGAAGAAGCTAAGCAAAGGGCGCAGGAACTTCTTAGCGAGGCTAAAAAAGCAGCGGACGACATTAGGGCCGGTGCCAACGAATATGCCGAAGGGGTGCTAGGCCGCCTAGAGGAGTACTTAGCAGCAGCCCTAAAGAGCATTCATCAGGGACGTGAAGTTTTAAAATCAAGGGATTAAAACTCTATCGGCGGGGAAAGAAAAAGGGCCAATTTCTAGGCCGAGGATGCGAAAGAATAGAATTTATCAATCCCAAACCCAAAAGCAGTAGCAAAGGATAAAGCCCTAAATGGAGTAGACGCCAACGCCAATAAGATAGTACAGCACCTTGGCTCCCGGCTGCAAAAGCCGGTACCACCAGTGGGCCAGCAACGTTGATCAGGCTAGGAATTATGAGGTAGGCCACCAGGCCGGAAAGTAGGGCGTGCAAAACACGAGCCACGACGTAAGGTAGCATCCGGATGTCTGTTTCATTGACCATAGCTGCGACTTGAAAGTGGACAGAAAGCCCGCTCCAGCCGATTATGGCTGCTGCTACGACAATTCGTTCGCCCAAAGGTAGTAAATTGCCAGCAGCATCCACTGCCGAGGCTACATAGTCACTTCCGATGGTTATTTCAAAAAAACCGCTGATTAAAGAGGGGGCTAAATTTTCGTTAAGGCCGCATGTAGCTAATATTGTGCCACCAAGACGGCCCAAGTACGAGGTAACCCCCATAACGGCAGCCATCTGGGTTATAACAGAAAACAAAATAATAAACCCTCCGATAGCGAGCATGGTATTGATAGCTTCCCTGATAGCATCACCTAACAGGCCCCCGAAAGGGCGCCCGTCTTCTTGGCGCGCTTTATACAAAGCCCGGAAGGCGCGGACCAGCATATTGGTATGTTCAACGCCCAGTTGCGGACTAGTCGGGCTATAAGGGGCGTAAAACCGCAGGACCAAACCGGTTATAAGAGCAGCTAAGTAATGGGTGATTGTGATAATGTTGCCTACTTCCACCAAACCAAACATGCCTACGCCTACGGCTCCGATCATAAACAGAGGATCAGCCGTGTTAGTAAAACTAACCAATCGCTCTGCTTCCGTTTGAGTACATAGATTTTGCTTTCTAAGCCTGGCTGTGAGGACAGCACCAATAGGGTAACCGGAGGCAAGACCCATAGCTAATACAAACGAGCCGGCTCCGGGCACATTGAATAAAGGCCGCATAAACGGTTCTAGCAACACCCCCATAAAATGAACCACACCTAGCCCCATTAGAATTTCAGCCCCAATAAAAAAAGGAAGTAAAGCCGGGAAGACAATCTCAAACCATACTTTTAGGCCATGTCCAGCGGCCTCAAATGCTTTTTCCGGAAACCGGATCATCGCTATTGTCAGCCATATGGCTACAGCGGCTCCCAAATATGTTATCAAATATTTCTTTGGCCGCTGTGGAAATCGCATCTAATTGACCCCTTTCAGCCTTCCTTTCTTTTGATTATATGGGGCCCGGAAGAGCAATATGCTATTTGGGCCGCTAAGCCGTACTTAAACAGGCCCCTGGCGGGCAAGATGCTATTGCAATAAAGGGGGACAATAGATCATGGATAGGCCAGGCATCGGTATAGCCTTAGGAGCGGGGGCAGCAAGAGGACTGGCCCATATTGGCGTTCTTCAAGTGCTACAAAAAGAAGGGATTAATATCACCTGCGTGGCCGGCGCCAGCATTGGCGCTTTGATTGGGGCTTTATTTTGTGCCGGGATTGAATTGAATCGTTTAGAACAACTAGCATCTTATTTAAAATTAAAACATATAATTGACTTCAGCGTTTTCCCCCGAAAGGGCGGGGTTATTCAGGGTGAAAAGCTACGCGAAGTATTGAATGTATTTCTTCGCGATATGTCTTTTTCCGATCTTAAACTACCCTATGCGGCTGTAGCTACGGATCTCACCACCGGTGAAGAGGTTATTTTTCGCCGAGGTTCTGTAGTTACGGCTGTTATGGCCAGTTGCGCGATTCCGGGGGTTTTTGTTCCGATAAAGACCGCCGGTCGGCTATTGGTGGATGGTGGACTGGTGGATAGGGTGCCCATCAGGGCCCTTCGCGAACTAGGTGCAACCCGGATGGTTGGAGTAGATGTGGGTCCCAATTTGCGCACTGGGCGCTTTCGAAGTGCCGTGGAAGTAACTATGCAAGCATTTGATATTATGCAGGAAGTCATTGTTCGTTTAAAAACTACTGAAGCGGATGTACTTATTCGGCCGGATGTAGGCGACTTTTCACTTATCAGGCTAGATAAGGCAAACCAACTCATTGAGCGTGGTCGCGAGGCAGCCATAGAGGCGCTGCCACAGATTAAGGAATTGATTCGGTAAGAAAACAAAGAAAGACAGGCAGGACTTTCTAGATTATGGTCGAATATATAGCTTGTTGGTCCGGTTCAGAGACCGATTGGGAATCCTGCAGCCTATACCTGGTGGGAAGGAGATTTTTATGAGACGGGGATGCCCTATCCTGTTCGTTATAGTTCTTTGCAGTCTGCTATTGATGAGTTCTGTATCCTCGGCTGCACCGGTAGTGCTGAGGATAGGTGACCGGGGTGAAACAGTTAGGGTATTGCAAGAGCTGTTGAAGGCGCACGGGTTATTTGGTTGTGGGCCAGATGGTAATTTTGGCCCTCGTACGGAGGAAGCAGTGCTTATGTTCCAAAAGGAGGCCGGCCTGACGGTAGATGCGTTAGTTGGGCCCGCTACCTGGGAAGCGCTGCTAGCTAGGCCCTACATAGTGCAAGAAAATGACACCTTTGATAGCTTGGGCCAACGCTTTGGCGTTAAGGCGGCTGTGTGGCAGGAAACTAATCCTCACATTAATCCTTACGCTCTAGAGGCCGGACTCCTGCTTAAAATACCGTTTTTGCCACTTAGAGCTCCGCAGCAATCATCACGGAGCGGCGAGCGACCGGCATCAGTGCAGGGTCAGCTGATAAATTGGTCCGAGGTAAACCGTCAATTTGCGCCCTTTGGACAGGCCAGAGTAACCGATGTGGTCACAGGGCTCGCATTTACTGTCCGCCGCCGCGGTGGCAGCAACCATGCCGATATAGAGCCCCTGACGGCAGCTGATACTAAAATACTGCAGCGTCTTTATCCCAGCTGGAGTTGGGAGCGTCGTGCCGTGACGGTCGATTATGGCCATGGCCCAGTGGCGGCGTCCATAAACGGTTATCCTCACGGGGGTAGTGAAGTGTGCGGCAATAACTTTCCCGGCCATATTTGCTTACACTTTTTAGGAAGCCGAACGCATGGTACCGGCTCTGTCTGCCCACAGCATCAGGCAATGGTTAAAAGAGCAGCCGGCCAATAGGTTAAAAATTAATCGAACAGGCTAACTGAATTTACCGCAGGGCCAATTAGCAACTCTGTGTGCAGCAGGGTAAGGCTGGCTGCGGTTATTATTTTGCTTATCTAGGGTCAGATTGTTAAGCAGGAAATTAACAGGCGACGTCGAAATGGAAACAGTGTACGTATTAACATAATTTATCTGCCGATCTAGCCCGGAAGGTCGGCGCTTATACAGCCTCCCAAACGCAAGTCCTGTCAAGTTAGAGCAGGGCAATTAAAATATGAAAGGAGCATAGCTGGCTGGGAGGCCGGGCCCCACCGAAGGGGCCTGCTTAGCCAGAAATTCGGATGGACTTAATCGAACGGATTCGCCAAAAAGCTTCCCAGGTTGAAAAAACCATTGTTCTTCCCGAAGGTAGGGATGAACGGGTGGTAAAAGCTGCCGTTATAGCCAAGGAACAAGGGTTGGCCCGGCCAATAGTTCTTGGCAACAGGGCCCGGGTAGAGAAGTTATTGGGGCAAATCGGTGCTACCGAAGTGGACATCATCGACCCGAAACAGGCAGAACAGGCTGAAAGCTACGCTGCCCAGCTGCATGAACTGCGGAAAAAAAGAGGCGTGAGTTTAGAGGATGCGCGCGAGCTGGTAAAAGATCCCATGTATTTTGCCGCCATGATGGTAAAAACAGGGGATGCCGACGGATATGTCGGCGGTATCGCCAGCACTACGGCTGATACATTTAGGCCCGCTTTGCAAATAATAAGGACAGCCCCAGGAATTCCATTGGTGTCCAGTGCATTTATCATGGTGGTTCCCGATTGTTCACTGGGTGCAGATGGGGTCTTTATCATGGCCGATTGTGCTCTAAACCCGGATCCCAGTGCGGAGCAATTGGCGGCGATCGCTGTAGCGTCAGCTCGAACAGGCGAGATACTGGCAGGTTTAGAACCGCGGGTAGCCATGCTTTCGTTCTCGACAAAGGGCAGCGCCCAGCATGAATTGGTGGATAAAGTAGTAGAAGCCACAAAAATAGCTAAAGAAATGGATCCCGATCTAATTTTAGATGGCGAGTTACAGCTGGATGCAGCTATAGTTCCTAGCGTAGGGGCGAGCAAAGCGCCGGACAGCCCGGTGGCTGGCAAAGCCAATGTATTGGTTTTCCCCGATCTACAATCTGCCAATATCGGGTATAAGTTGGTCCAGCGATTGGCTAAGGCAGAAGCTATTGGCCCCGTATCCCAGGGCATGGCACTTCCGGTAAACGATATGTCCCGCGGCTCCAGCGTGGAGGAGATTGTTAATGTGATTGCCATCACCGCCCTGCAAGGTGCTTGAAGGAAAGGGTGTTTTGAGATGAAAATCCTAGTTATTAATTGCGGCAGCTCTTCGTTAAAATATCAACTAATAGATACAGAGCGCGAGCTTGTCATGGCCAAAGGATTAGTGGAGAGGATCGGTATTGAAGGATCGCTGATAACCCATCAAGCTAATGACCGGCAGATGAAAACAGAAACTGAAATACCTGACCATACGGTTGGAATCAAACTTGTAATGGATGCGTTGCTCAGTCCGGAACACGGAGCCTTATCCAGCCTGGATGAAATTTCTGCGGTAGGGCATAGAGTTGTCCATGGCGGCGAAAAGTTCACCGGCTCGGTAATCATCAACCCTGAAGTCATGGAAACCTTACATGCCTGTGCTGGTTTGGCTCCACTTCATAATCCGGCCAACATTACCGGGATCGAAGCCTGCCAAGCCTTACTACCAGAGGTACCTCAGGTAGCGGTATTTGATACCGCTTTCCACCAAACTACACCTGCGAAAGCACATATTTACGGTGTGCCTTACGAGTATTATCAAAAGCATGATGTGCGCCGCTATGGCTTTCATGGAACCTCTCATAAGTATGTTTCCATCCGGGCGGCCAGATTGCTAGACCGTCCATTGGAAAAGATAAAGGTGGTAACCTGCCATTTGGGCAATGGCTGTAGTATTACTGCTGTAGATGGCGGCATATCAGTGGATACTTCACTCGGTTTCGGTACAATCTCAGGAGTTATTATGGGAACCCGCCCCGGTGATGTTGATCCGGCCGTGATCCCTTACCTTATGGATAAAGAAAACCTTTCCCCCCAGCAGATGAATGATATTCTCTATAAAAAGAGCGGTCTGCATGGTATTTCAGGAGTCTCAGCCGATGTGCGCGATATTGAGCAGGCAGCTGCTGACGGCAATGACAGGGCTCAATTGGCCCTGGATATGCTCTGTTATCAGACCCGTAAATATATAGGCGCCTATGCTGCTGCCATGGGTGGTCTGGATGCCATTGTGTTTACAGCCGGAATCGGCGAAAACAGCGCCCTTGTCCGGGCGGAGGTTTGCCGGGGACTGGAG